>DASQLS010000253.1:0-35893 GCA_035629915.1 Candidatus Limnocylindrales bacterium
GATGGCATCGCCGGAGTCTACTGGGCGCGTTTGCCTATCATCGCTCGATGGCCGAACAGCTCACTCTTCTGACCGTCCACGCTCATCCCGACGACGAGACGATCTCGACCGGCGGCATCATGGCGCGCTACGCCGCCGAGGGCGTTCGCGTGGTGTGCGTCACGTGCACCGGCGGCGAGTACGGCGAGATCGTCGTGCCCGAGCTCGACACGCCCGACAACCACGCGCGACTGGCCGAGATCAGACGCGAGGAGCTGAGTCGCGCCCTGGCCCATCTAGGCTCGATCGATTCGCGGATGCTCGGCTTCGTCGATTCGGGAATGATGGGCACGCCCGAGAACGACCTGCCCGGCTCGTTCTGGACGGCAGACTTCGACGAAGCCGTCGAGCGACTCGTTGCAATCGTGCGCGAGGTTCGGCCGCAGGTGGTCGTTGGCTACAACGAATTCGGCGGCTACGGCCACCCTGACCACATCCGTGCCGGGCTGATCGCCAAGGCCGCCTTCGAGCGCTCCGCGGCCGGCCCGAATGCGCCATTGAAGCTGTACGAGACGGCGTCTTCGAACCGGCGCCGCGACGAGGTCATGCAACGGGCCGCGGAGCGCGGCGTCAAGTCGTGGTGGGCGCCGGGCGAGAACGAAACGGATGACGAACGGCGCGAGCGGGAAGAGCACATGGCCAAGATGGAAGCCGCGCAGGGGCCGGTCACCACGGTGATCGACGTGGCCGATTTCATCGCCGCGAAGTACGCCGCGCTGGGCGAGCACGTGACGCAACTGCCGCGCGACGGCTTTTTCCTGGCACTCACCGCTGACGATTGGCGTGAGCTGATGCCGACCGAGGAATTCACGCTCAAAGAGTCGCGCATCGGCGTCCAACTGCCGGAGGACGATCTCTTCGCCGGTCTGCGCTAGGCGCTGTAGAGCGCCCCTGCGCTAGTAGTCCAGCAGCCCTCGCGAGCCGTCGCGCACCAGGTCGTAGGCGAACTGGCCGTCCGTGTCTGGATTGGCCAGGTTGGGCTGGGCATCGACGATCAGCGTCGTGTGCAGCCAGACCTGCTTGAGCTCCGATCCGTTGAAGGTCATCTCCGGCACGAGGCCCATCATCGTCGCCTGGCGGAAATCCTGGTCGAAGATGAAGTTGCCCATCGAGTACATGACCAGCTTGCCGTCGATGTCCTCCATGCCGCCCGGGAAGTGCGAATGGGCGCCGGTCACCAGGTCCGCGCCGGCCTCCATCCACTGCGCTGCCTGCTCGCGCTGGTAGGTTCGCGGCTTGGGGTAGTACTCGACGCCCCAGTGCGGGAAGACGATGACCACGTCGGCGTTCGGTCGGACGTCGCGGATGGCGCGGGCGACACTGCCGTCGTTGCAGCTCATTGACTGGACCCGATCCGGTGAAGGCTCGACGGCGCCCGGGCCGCGCACGCCGTTGCAGGCAAAGACCGCGACGGTCGTGCCGTTGGCCTCGATGATCGCCGGCGCGAAGACGTCATTGCCGGCGCCGGCGCCCGCGTGCGCGATCCCGAGCGAGTCGAGATGCTCGATCGCCGTCGTCAGGCCGCGCTCACCGGCGTCGCGACTGTGGTTGTTGGCTAGGGACAGCATGTCGAAGCCGGCGTCGACGAAGGCCGGCAGCAGGCTCGCGTCGGAGGTGAACGTGAAGCCACTGTCGTGGAAGGGCGCGTCCTCCAGTACTGCCGTCTCGAGGTTGGCCATGGTGATGTCCGCGCCGGTCAGCAGCTCGCGCATCGCGCCGCCGTTGCCGGTGCGCTCGACGTCCGGGTATGGGTAGTTGTAGAAGGAGCAGCAGCGCACTCGCGTGACGCGCGCCGTGCCGCCATCGAACAGGTAGTTGGCGCCCTTTCCAAGGATCGTGGTCTGCTGCGCCACACCCCGGTCGAGCATGATGTCGCCCGCGGCGACCAGGGTCCACGAGGCAGACTGATCCCACGTCTCCGAGGACTGCACGGTTGCCAGCAACGGCCACTCGGCGTTCGTTTCGACCCGGTCGTTGCCGAACAGGTTCACGTTGTCGATTCCGAGCGCCCTGACCGACTGATCAACATCGGTCGCACGGAGGACGCCCAATACGCCCGCTTCGCGGACAGCGACCCTGACGTCGTCCGCCGTGGCGACGATCGCGGAAGCCGGCACAGACCAGCCAAGCGCGGCGGCGTCATCGGCGGTCAGGCGCACATTGCCCGCGGTGGCGGAACTGCTCAGCTCGGCCATCGGAATCGACTCACGCGTCGACCAGAAGCTGACGACGGGAACGAAGGGCATCTCGACGGCCTGCGCCGGCGGCAACGTCGGCGTGGCCGTCGGCAGAGGGATTTCAGTCGGAGGAAGGGTTGGCTCGGTCGGTCCGGGTATGCCGGTCGGCGGGTCGGTCGGTGACTCGGTCGCGCTGGGAGTCGAACCCGGGACCGTGGCGGCCGGCGTGGCCGTGACGGTCGGGCGTGGCGTAACGGTCGGAGTGGCGGAGCCGCAGCCAAGGGCGACGATGAGTGACAGGACGAGAATCGCCGCGGGCATGCCGCGCGTCAGAGAACGGTTGATGCTTGTCCCCTCTGCGCCCCGAGCAACTGGCATGAATTGGCGGACCCGACCGGATTCGAACCGGCGATCTCCAGCGTGACAGGCTGGCATGTTGGGCCGCTACACCACGGGTCCGCGCGGACGCGAAGGATAGCAGTTTGGCCTGATCGCTCCCAACGGTGGGCCTGTCGTGCGTGAAACGCAAATCCCGTCCGCCAGGGAATGCGGGCCGCCTGCCTAACGTCGGTTTGGAGGCGTTTGGGCGGCAATGCTGACTGCCAGGTGCTCAGTTTCACCGCTGGCGCGGCGAGTCCCGCCTGATCAGGTCGTTCACCGGACGGGATTTGCACCCCATGCAAAGAGACGGCCCGACTAGGGCATGTTCCAAGGCGTACGACCGACTGCTCGCCCGCAGGTGCGCACTTATACTCGCCAGTCCCATGCCCGACCGCCTGATCGACCTGCGCTCCGATACCGTCACGCACCCGTCGCCCGAGATGCGCCGGGCGATGGCCGAGGCCGAAGTGGGCGACGACGTGTTCGGCGACGACCCGACGGTCAACGCGCTCGAGCAGCGCGCGGCCGAGATCACCGGCAAGGAAGCAGCGGTCTTCGTGACCAGCGGCACGATGGGCAACCTCGTCAGCCTGATGGCCCACGTTCCGCGTGGCGGAGAGATCATCGCCGGTGAGGGCTCGCACTCCTTCGCCCACGAAGCAGCCAACTTCGCGGTCGTCGTCGGCGCCTCGATGAAACTCCTGCCGTGGAACGACGAGGGCCGGATGGACCTTGGCGCGATCGACCGCGCGTGGCGCGACCCGAACGATGTGCACGAGCCGATCACCTCGCTGGTGACGCTCGAGAACACGCACGCCGACTCGATGGCCCAGCCACTTCCCGCCGAGTACATGAGCGCGGTTGGTCGACTGGCGCATCAGAAGGGCGTGCCACTTCACGTCGACGGGGCGCGCATCTTCAACGCGTCGGTAGCTCTCGGCACTTCCGTTCGGGAGCTCGCCGCCGAGGCAGACTCGATGACCTTCTGCCTGTCCAAGGGTCTGGCCTGTCCGGTCGGCTCGGTAGTCGTCGGCAGCAAGGACTTCATCTGGCGCGCGCGCCGCGCACGAAAGCTGCTTGGCGGCGGCATGCGCCAGGCGGGCGTGCTCGCCGCGGCCGGCCTGATCGCGCTGCGCGACGGCCCGGCGGGAATGGTCGAGCGCCTCGCCGAGGATCACGTCAATGCACGTCGGCTGGCCGACGGCATCGCCAACCTGCCGGGCGTCACAAACCTCGACCCCGCCCGGGTGCGCACCGACTTCGTGTTCTTCGAGCTCGACCGAGGTGAGCTGCGTATGCCATTCCTCAAGGCACTCGAACGCGCGGGCGTGGCGATGATCGACTACCCGGGTGGCAACCGAATTCGCGCCGTCACCCACTACGGGATCACGGCGGCAGATGTCGATGCAGCAATTGATGCCACGCGGCGCGCGCTGGTCGAGGTCGGTCTGGCACCGGCGCCGGCAACGCCTGTCGCGGGTGGAGTGGCCTGACGAGGTGACGACCGAGCCCAGGCCCGGCGCGGCCGCAGCGCCGCCGCCGGTCACAGCCGCCGAGCAGCAGCTCGACGCTTTGCTGACCGAGCGCTTCTATGGCGTCGTCGAGCGCCATCCGGTCTTCGCCACGTACCTCGGCATTCACGACCACGACGACAAGCTTGGCGACGGGTCGCGTGAGGCGGTCCAGGGCGAGATCGATGAGGCGCGTGCCTTCCTCGGTCGGCTGGAGTCTGTGCCGGTCGGCGAGCTGTCGCCGTACTGGGCGCTCGAACGAGAGCTGGCCCAGTTCTCGACGCGGCGCCACCTGTTCGACGACGACGTGCATCGCGTCTGGGAGCGCCGCGTGTCGGCGACCGACGAGATCGGCGACGGTGTGTTTCTGCTCTTTGCACGCGGCACACGGCCGCTGGCCGAGCGGCTCTCGGCCATCGCGTCGCGGCTCGAGGCCGGGCCGCAGCACATCGAGGAGCAGAAGTCGCGCTTGGGCCAGCGGCCGATGCGGCTGTGGAACGAGATGGAGCTCGACTCGGCCGAGTCGCTGCCGTCGTTGTTCGATGAGGTCATCGGCGCCTCGCGTGGCGAGCTCGGTGATGACCATGCCCAGACGCGCCGGCTGGAACGCGCCGCGGCCGAGATGCGCACAGCCCTCGACGGCTACAAGGGCTGGATCCGGGAACGGCTGGCAGAGGCGAACGACGAGTTCGCGTTGGGCAGTGACGCTTACGACGAGCTGATCGGTCTGCGCGCCTTCGATGGCCTGACGGCCGACGACATCCTCGAGATCGGTGAGCAGCAGCTGGCCGAGAACAAGGCGGCACGTGCGCGAGCCGCGCAGGAGGTCGATCCGGCAGCGTCCGAGAACGAGGTCATCGATCGGATCAAGACGGACCACCCGGCCGATTTCGCGGCCGCGCTGGACAGCTACCGAACGGCGATGGGCGAGGCGCGCCAGTTCGTGATCGACCACGACATCGCGTCGATGCCGGCGGGCGAGACGCTGAGCGTCATCGAGACACCCGAATACCTGCGCAACGTGATGCCCTTCGCGGCCTACTTCAGCCCGCCCAAGTTCGAGTCGGGACCGAACCACGAGGGCATCTATATCGTCACCGCGTCAGTCGATGGCGACCCACGGGCGATGCGCGAGCACAACATGGCCTCGATCTACAACACCAGCATCCACGAGGCCTACCCGGGGCACCACCAACAGCTAGCGGCGGCGAACGAGAACCCGAGCCTGACCCGGATGCTCGTTGACGCGCCCGAGTTCGTGGAGGGCTGGGCGATGTACTGCGAGCTGATGATGCGCGAGGAGGGCTTCGACACGTCGGCCGAGCATCGGCTGATGATGCACACCGACGCCATCTGGCGCGCGTGCCGGATCATCCTCGATGTCAAGCTCCACCGCGGCCAGATAGGCGTCGGTGATGCGACCGACTTCATGGTCGAGCAGACCGGCTTCGAACGACCCAACGCCGCGGCCGAGGTCAGGCGCTACACCTACACGCCGAGCTACCAGCTGAGCTACCTGCTGGGCCGTGTGCTGCTGCTCCGGCTGCGCGAGGATGAGAAGCGCCGGCTCGGCGACAAGTTCTCACTGCGCAACTTCCACGACGCGATGCTCCGCCAGGGCAGCCTGCCGATCAGCTTCCATCGCCGCATCCTCGCCGCCGAGGCGTGATGCAGATCGTTCCGAGTATCGACCTCCAGAGTGGTCGGTCGCGGCTCGTCTTCTGGCCCGGCGCTTCAAGCGGCAGCGGCACGGCGACCGACCGGCCGGAGAAGATTGCCCAGCACTTCGTGAGTGTCGGAGCGAAGATGCTCCACCTGGTCGACCTCGATGGCGCAACTCGTGGCGCACCGGCCAACACGGACGTCATCCAGCGCATCTCGCGATCGGTGGCCGTGCCACTCCAGCTGGCCGGTGGCATCGATGGCCCGCGCCAGATCGAGCTCGCTTTCGCCTGTGGCGCCACGCGCGTGGTCGTGCCGCAATGGGTCGTCGCCGAATCGGTCCAGACGCTGCGCGATTGCCTCACCGTCGCCCGCGACTGGCTGGCGATCGGTATCGACGCCCGCGCCGACCGCCTCGCCGATCATTCATGGCACGGGCCGCCGCCGACGTTCGAGACGCTGGTCGAGATGCTCGCCGGCGAGGGCGTCAGGCGGCTGGTCATCTCACACTGGACGCCGGCCGACCTGCCGCGCATCGGCGCCCTGGCGACCCGCCATGACATCGAGATCCAGCTCGCCGGCGGCGCTGCTGAGCCGGCCGCCGTCGATGCGGCACGAGCCGCCGGCGTAAACGGGTTGATCCTCGGCGAGGCACTATTCAGCGGCGCAATCGACTTCGGCGCCGCCCAAGACAACACCAAGCAAGCGACAGGAGCCCTGGCACTGAATGGCTAAGAAACGACGCTCGTCTCAACGACCGCACAGCCACGAGGCCACCAACCGGCCGGGCTTCTCACGCCGCCAGATGGCACCTCCGTCGTCACGCCGTTCGCCTTGGCCGATGATCATCGGCGGAGTAGTCGTTGTCGCCGTGGTCGTGATCGGCGCGGCCTGGCTGCTGGGCTTCATCCCCGGCAGCCGACCGGCCGCGACCGCGAGCCCCAGCCCCGGCGCGAGCGCAGGCCCGACTTTTGACAACAGCCTGCTTTCGCCACCTGAGGCCACGCCGCTCGCCAGCCCGCCGGCCGAGCCGGCCGGAGACGGCACCACGGCGACGATCGAGACCGAGCTGGGCAACATCGTGATCGAGCTCTATAACGAGTCGTCTCCGGTCGCGGCAGAGAACTTCGTCAATCTCGCCGAGGCTGGCTTCTACGACGGCGTGGGCTTCCACCGCATCATTCCCGACTTCATGATCCAGGGTGGCGACCCGAATGGCGACGGCAGCGGCGGGCCTGGCTACGAGATCCAGGACGACCCGGTCGTCGGCGACTACACGCGCGGTCAGGTCGCGATGGCGCGCCCGGCCGGGCAGGGCGGTGCGTTCATTCCCGATTCGCAGGGCTCGCAGTTCTTCATCATCGTCGCCGATTCGCCCCACCTCGCAGAAGGCGGATACTCGATCTTCGGCAACGTGATCGAAGGCATGGACATCGTCGACGAGATTGTGGCCCAGCCCGCCGGTGGACCGAGAGGCGATGCCGCAATCGAGCCGGTGATCATGGAGACGGTCACAATTCAGGCTCCGTAGGGCTACGGAGACAGGCTGTGAATGGCCTGTGAAGGTGTTACGGAACCTTAACTATGCCCTACGAATAACCCCTTGAGCCGCCTTGAGGGGTCAGGTAAACTGACATCGATGTCGCGTTTACGCGGCATAGCTGCCCCAGGCGCAAGGTCATGGGTAGGTTGGGTTAGGGTAGCCGGTGCAGCCGGCGTGATAGATGCCCTTGTGGCGTGGCAGGAGACCGGCAGCTTAGGTTGTCGGATCGGCCGGGACAGTGCGGCGACCCCTCTTCGGAGGGGTCGCTTCGTTTTATACCCGATTCTGCGATTTGCGTACGTCGACGCGACCCTCGCTGCTGATCGCTACCACGCTGCCCATGCTGATCCGCGCATGGGCTGAGCTTTCGAGCAGCACGATGGGCATCGCCGTCCCGTCGAGCAGCTGGGCCACGAGGCCGCCGACGACGAGGATCTCGTCCGCCTCGAGCAGCACGATGGCCGCCGGCCCGGTGCCGGCACGAAGGCATTCGGCGAGAACGGTGCTCGACGATGACGAGCCGCGGCCGGCGCTCATGACCAGGACGCGGCCGGTGACGTTCAGGCCGTGCTGAGGGTGGCGATGATCGATGATCTGGCCGGTTGTCGGCTCGACCCCACCCCAGAAGCTGAGCGGCTCGTCGAGAACCAGGGCCGCACCACTGGCGTCGCCCGCGAGCAGCACCCGGCTTTGAGCGGACCACGCCGCCGGCACGGTTGCTGCATCGATCGCGCGCTCAGCCATCGAGGACCGCCGGCCGCTCGCGAATGATTCGGCCGGCGACCGCCGAACGGACGCAATCGGTGACCGAGCCGTAGACCACCTCGACGCCCAGGTTGCCTGGCGCGTACCACGCCCATTTGGCAGAGTCGGTCATGACAGTGCTGCCCTGTGGCGCGCGCATGACAGGCGTGACGTACGTGCACGTATCGACGACAAGCTTCACGCCTGCCCGGCCCAGTCGGTCTTGCAGAGCCTGTCCGTTGGGGGTCTCCAGCGTGCGCCGCCCCGTCGAGGCGTACATCTCGATGCGTTGATGAACCCGCTTCCCGTCCAGCAGGCTGTCAAGCCGACTCAATTCGGCCATCGAGAGATGAGGCGTGCCGACGCTGACCGCCGCAAGGCGGCCGGCACCGTCCGTTGTCGACAGCTCGCCCCATGCCCGCGCCAGCCGTTCCCGGCTGATGGTCATCTCTCGCTTCGGCGGCCGGCCGCCGAGTGCCTGCTCGAGGGTCTCCGCCTCGGGCGTAACGCCCACCGCGTGGAACATCGCCACCGCACCGGCCGAGGCAGCGGCAGCACTGAGCGCCTTGAGCTGATCCTCGGATGTGTCGCCCGGCAGGCCAACGATCGCCGGCACGAGGCCGCCCGACTCCTGGCCGACGACGTGGCCCACGACGCCGTACAGCTCGTCGGCCAGCTCAGAACCCGCAAGACCGTCGTCGAGACGCAGCACTATCCGGGCGCGGCGGTTCTCAGTTCGATGCAGGCCCGCGTCGGGCACGCGACCGGTCAGCGCGGCGCAGATGTCGATGAAGTCGCCGTAGCGACCGGTGCGCGCGCCGAGCACGGAGTTGGCGAAGACGATCGCGTTCGACTCGGCCCACGCGACGTGCTGCCCGAGCCGCGGCCGGTCGGGCAGCTGGTACGGCGCGCAGGTCCAGGTCGGATCGCAGCCCATCGCCACGTACGCGTCCATCAGCTGCCGAGCGCGGTCGCGCGTCGCGGCGTCGAGCTGGATCAGCTCGGGGTGGAGCAGGTCCAGCGCCGAGACGTTGAGCGTGGTCGGGACCGCGACGCGCCCGCCGGCTGCGACGAGCCGCTCCGCGAAGTCGAGGCCGACCGGCCCGTGATAGAGGCAGCCATCTATGTGGGCCGCGCTGACCGGTCGCAGACGGCGGGCGCCATTGACCCGGGCGAGGGCGACGATGAGGTGCATCGCCATCTGGAGCGCCTCGCCTGCAGCGCCGGACAGCATCCGATCCTCGTCCGCCGTCAGGCGCAGATCGGGTCCTTTCTCCGCTCGTGCCACTCGGGCATGGTGACAGGATCGACTGCTAACCTGAGCCACGGCGTGCGCCCGTAGCTCAGCGGATAGAGCGTCTGCCTCCGGAGCAGAAGGTCGTGGGTTCGAGTCCCGCCGGGCGCGCCACTCCCCTGAGTTCGCGAACCGTTGCGCCTTTTAGCCGCGCAGCGTTCCTTGGCGGAGCACCGCGAGAACGCCCGTCGCGCCGAGCGGCTTGCTGAAGAAGAAGCCCTGGCCGTAGCGGCAACCGAGCTCGGCCAAGCGCCACGCCTGTTCGCGCGACTCGACGCCCTTGGCCACGACCTCCGCCCCGCGCAAGTCGGCCAGGCTGATGAGCGACAGGGCGAACGCCGATTCGTCGGCCGGTCCATTAATCGCCGCGACGAACTCGCGTGCCAGCTTTACCTGGTCAACCGGCAGATGCTTCAGATCGGCCAATGAAGTAGCCATGCCAAAGTCGTCGAGCGCGACTCGTACGCCAGCCTCGCGCAGCTCGCTCAGCGCGGCGACGATCGGTGCACTGTCCTTTGGGGCGCCGCTGGTCAACTCAACCGTCAGGAGGCGCGGCTCGAGACCGGCGGCTGCAACAGTGGCGAGCATCAGCGCGGCGGCGCCCGGCGCGCGGAGCTGGTTGGGCACCATGTTCACGCTGACGAATCCGGGCCGCTCGGCAGTGCGCGGCCAGCCCGCCGCCGCGCGCGCGGCCTGGTCGAGGACGAACGCGCCGAGCTGATCGATGAAGCCAGCCTGTTCGGCGATCGGCAGGAAGTCGTTCGGCGCGATCGTGCCGCGCCGCGGGTGGCGCCAACGGACGAGCGCCTCGGCGCCGGCAACGGTGCCGCCGCCCAGTCGCACGACAGGCTGAAACTCGAGTCTGAATTCCCCCCGGTCTACGGCGCCTTCGAGATCACGGCGAAGCTCGTCGGCACCGGGGGCCACGTTCGCCATGGGTCAACGATACATTTCTGGAAGGCCCGCAATTTGGCGCGCGCGCGTGAACACCTCGGTCAGCATCTCGGGCGTGAGGCGGCCGGTGAAGGTGTTCTGCTGGCTGGGGTGATAGGAGCCGAGCAGCGTGTACTGGTCGACACGTGCCTCGGCCAGGTGGGCGAACGCCGGCCGTGGCCGCACCGGGTGGCCGAGGGTGGCCAGCGTGCGCAACACGCCGTCCCACGCGAAGCCGCCGAGGCAAACGATGAGGCGCATCTTGTTCAGCGCGCGCATCTCCTCGACCAGGAAGGGCAGACAGTTGTCGCGTTCCTCGGGGGTTGGCTTGTTGTCGGGTGGCGCGCAGCGATTGACGGCGCCGACGTACAGATCGATCAGCTGCATCCCGTCGCCGACATGGGTGCCGATGGGTTGATTGGCGAAGCCCGTCGAGTACAGGACGGGAAAGAGGAACTCACCCGACCGATCGCCGGTGAAGATGCGGCCGGTCCGATTGCCACCGTGGGCGGCCGGCGCGAGGCCGACGATCATCACCCTTGCGCCGGGATCGCCGAAGCCGGGGACGGGTCGCGCCCAGTAGGTCTCGTCGCGGAAGCGCGCCGGCGGGCTCTTTGCCGCTTCCTCGCGCCACCAGACGAGCCTCGGACAGCGGCTGCAGTTGATGATCCGCTCGTTGATGTCGGCAAGGGCATCCGCCGAGCGGCTCAGGCTCGTCGAACCGGATCCGCTCATCGGACCGCGCCGGATGTCACTCCTCTGAGCAGCTGCGAGAGCTGCGCTCGGTTATCGCCGGTGCGGAAATCGTGCAGCGGGTGCGACGCGAGGAGCGTCTCCTGCGCGGGCCGGCCCTGCGCTCGGACGTATACGGCCGGGTGGATGTCGCCCGTGTCATCGGTTTCGACAGTGATCGCCACTGCGGCGTCGCCCTCCTCGTCGACGAAATGGGCGAGCGGAACGATGCCGTCGTCGCGAATGCCTTCATCGGGATTGAGCGAGAAGGCACGGGCCAGGTACGACTTCTGGTTCCACAGCTCGGGCGCCTCGGTCGCCTCGGTCAGCAGCAGGTCCAACAGCCGGTCGGGCGCGATGGTCGGTCGCTCCTGCTGCACCCCGAACTTCGAGCTGGCCAGCTGGCCGATCATCGTTCGCGCGTTGTACCGCGCACCGTGCACGGCGCCCGAGTTGGCCGGCATGCCGTACTTCTTCATGCCCGCCACTCCCTGGCCGATGGTGCCCGCGAAGTACAGCCCGGGCACGCTGGCACTCTCCCAGTAGTTGGTCATCGCCGGCAGCCCGCTGCGCCCGAATACGTCGACGCCGAGCTTGGGCAGGTCGAGCAGCGGGCAGGTGAAGCCGGTCGCGGCGATGACCTCGTCGGCATCGACCGAGATCTCCATGCCACCCTCGGACCTGATGCAGTGAACCCGGTATGACGCTCCGAGTCGTTCGATGCGCGAGATCGAGGCGTTCAGGATGAACACGCCGCCGCCGAGGATCTCGTCCTCGACTGGCAGCACATAGCGGGCGCGCACGCCGAGCAGCGAATGGGTATTGACCGAGAGCTTGGTCGGCCGCGGGGAGGCGAGGACGATGCGCTGCGCCCATTGGAGGAGGCCGGTGGCGAGCTCGAAGCCAGAGTTCTCCTTGCCGACGATGAACAGCCGCTTGCCGGCGTAGTTCTCCGGAGGCTGGGTGTCGGCGTAGTGCGGCACCAGATCGAAGCCGGGCGTGTCGGGTTTGAGCGGCTCGGCGACGCCGACCGCAAACACGGCCGCCTGGCACCGATACTCCCCGTCGGAGGTTTCCAGCACGAACTGCTCGCCGTCGCGCCGAGTGCCCTCCCAGCGACAGCCGTAGCGAACCTGCAGCCCGGTCCGGCTGACGTACTCGGCGAGGTTGTTCTCCATCTCCGGCCGCGACGGAAACGACGACGTTCCGTCCATCAGGTCGGGCATGATCGCCCGGTTGCCAGGCTCCTCCGCGAGCAGGCTGTTCCAGTCGTACCAGTAATAGAAGCGGTGGTCGCGCTCGACCGGTGCGTACGGCTTGGTCCACGACAGAAGGCGCTGGAAGAACGGGAACTGGCGGAACATGCCGCCGGGCGACGGATCGGCCGAGATCAGCGCGTGATCGATGCCCAGGTGGCGCAGGTAGTAGCTGGCCTGCAACCCACCCGGTCCGCTGCCGACCACCACAACGGGGTAATCGCCGGGTGGGAAGGGCCGCTCCTCTAGCTCCGCCATCGGTTGGCGTTGCGCAGACGAAGTGCGACGGACTTGAGCATTCGATACATCACGGGCGGGTAATCGCGCAGGAACCCCTCGAGCTCTGAGCCACCGAGGTGCAGCACGCGCAGCTGGCGCGTCGTCACGACATCGGCCACGGGCGGCTCACCGAGCAGGATCGACATCTCGCCGAAGAAGTCGCCCTTGCCCAGACGGGCGATCTCGTTGCCATCGATCTTGATCGCGACCTCACCCTCGACGATGACGTAGAAACCGGTGCCGGTGAAACCCTGGCGCAGGATGCGCTGGCCGATCGGGTACGACTCCTCGGTCATCTGGTGCGCAACCGCCTCGACCTGCGGGCGTGACAGGTCGGCGAAGAGTGTCAATCCAGATAGCGTGTCGACCAGCTCCTGCTGGCTCATCGCGCTCATCGAAGGTGCCTCGCGCCGCTAATGACGGTGGTGCTCGCCGAACTCGCGAATGCGAGCGACCAGGCCGCGAATGAGATTCAGCGACAGCGCCGTGTCGGTCTGCAGGAGCGTCAGCAGCTCCCACGACGCCAGGCCGAGGCAGCGTGTGTCGGTGATCGCCTGGACACTTGCGTTGCGTGGCTGCTGATCGATCACCGACAGCTCGCCGAAGAAGTCGCCCGGGCCGAGATCGGCCAGCTCTTCCGATCCGCGCAGGACCTTCACCGCACCTTCGACCACGATGTACAAGCCGGTGCCGATCTGACCCTGGCGGACGATGAACTGGCCGGCGGAAAAATCCTGTTCGCCGGTCGCAGCGGCGAGGCGAGCCATCGACTCGAAGCTGATCCCCGCGAACAGCGGCACGTGCTCCAGCGCCAGGGCCTTCTCCTCGTCCGACATCGCCATGTTCAGCACGATAGCACCGGCCTCAGTCGCCGCGATGACCGGCCGAGCGGATGCCAAATGTGGTGAAGCCACCCGTCGCGGGCAGGCGTCGATGGTCGATGCGAGCGACCTGAGCGCCGACCGGTCCCTCACTCAAAGCGGCCAGAAGCTCGTCGAGCGCAGGGCCGGTGCCCTCGGCCAGGACCCTGACCGAGCCATCACTTTCGTTCGCCGCCCAACCGGTCAGGCCCAGACGCGTGGCTCGCTGCACGGTGAACCAGCGGAACCCCACGCCCTGGACGACGCCGTGGACGGTCGCTTCGAGGCGCTCGATCGCTCCCTCGGTCATGCCGCGCGGCGAGCGTGCGGCCACTCGATCAGCAACGCGTCGAGCGCCAGCTCAGGGTTGGCGTAGGCATCGAGTGCGCGGCTGACGGCCTCGATGCGACCGAGGAAAGAGGCCGCGGCGCCTGGGTCGACGAGCCTGCCTGCGGCGGTCGTCTCTTCGAGCAGCTCGTGCATGCGCAGCTCGCGGCTGCCGCCCCGCGTGGCGACGGCCAGATCTCGCGCGACGTCGAGCCAAACGCCGAGCACCTGCGCCGCGGCCGCGCGCCGCTCGGCCGGACTGACGCGCTTGCCCGAACGCTCGAGGGGTGGCTCGTCCACGGCATCGGCAAAGCCTGCGTCGGCCGCGGCGGCGGCCGTAGCCAGCGCCGCGCCATCCTCGATCAGTGCCGACTGGGCGGCGAGCCGCGTCCGGCGATCGGCCGAAAGCAGGTCGAGCAGCGTGCGCGCCAGGCGCGCGCGCACGATCACCACTTCCGGTCTCGAGGCGAGCGACAGCGCGACACCCGGCCGACCGCCGGAGAGGCGGCCCAAGGCGGCACCGCGGGCACGATCGCCGACGCCGGCCTCTTCGACCATCGCCGCGATGACCTCGGCATCGACGGGCCCGAGCCGCACGCGCGTGCAGCGGCTGACGACGGTCGGCAACAGGCTGCTCGAGTCATCGGCGCAGAGCACCAGGACGACAGCGGGCGGCGGTTCCTCGAGCGTCTTGAGGATCGCGTTCTGGGCATCGAGGTTCAGGCGGTGCGCGCCCTGGACGATCGCCACCCGGAACCGTCCCTCGAGCGGAAGGAGCGCCAGGTCGGCCGCCAGCGCCTGAACCTGGGCGACGCGAATCTGCTGTCCGGCGCCTTCGGGCGCCGTGACATGCAGGTCCGGGTGATTGCCGTGCTCGACCTTGCGGCAGGCAGCGCAGTCGCGACACGGCCGATGGGTGGGATCGTCGGCCAGGCACAACAGGCCACAGGCAAGATCGAGCGCAAGCGTCGTCTTGCCGACCCTGTCCGGGCCGACGAAAAGAAGCGCGTGCGGCGGTCGCTCGCTCTCGATGGCACGCTCGATCAGGCCGAGCGCGGCGGTTTGACCTCGGGTCTTGAAGGCGCCCACCGTGGGCGGCTCAGGACTCCTCGGTCGAGGAGGCGGTCGTCTTGCGTCGACGAACCGTCTTCTTGGGCGCTTCCTCGGCGGTGGCCGCTTCCTCGGCAGCAGCGGACTCCGCGGCTGCCGGCTCCTTGGCTTCCGACGCCGAAACCTTGGCCTTCGTGGCCGTCGCCTTGGTCGTCGTCGCCTTGGTAGTGCGCGGCTTGCGTGCCGGCTTGGCAGCAGCGGCGTCCGCGTCGGCAGCGTCGAGGGATTCGGTCTCGGCGGTCGAGGCCGTGGCCCTGGTCGATGTCGCCTTGGTCACACGCGGCTTGCGTGCTGGCTTGGCAGCAGCTGCCGGCTCGTCGGTCGCCGTTGACCCGAAGCCACCCGCGGTGGCCCCGAAGTCGCCCGCCGTCGCTCCGAAGTCGCTCACCGCGACCTCTTCGAACCCGGTGCTCAGCACAGGTGCCTCGAACGATGGCGCCTCGGACGAAGGAGTGAAGGACTCGCTCGACGGCGCCGCACCGCTTCCGGCAGGCTGCTTGCGCGCCATCTCGGCGCGAAGCATCTGCTCGAGCTCGGGCGGAACCTCCGACCACGGCTCGCTCGATGAGCGAGCCTCGCTCGGCATCGGTCGATCCTCGACCCGCGGCGGCCGGTTCGACGGGCGGCTGGGCTGCGGCCGGCCACCACGATTCCGGTCGCGGCTGCGATCGGGTCGATTGCCGCCGCCGCCACCGCCGCTGCCGTAGCTCGGCTGCGGAGGAGCGCTGCGACCGTAACGCTCGCGATCGAGCGCGGCCTGGTAGGCCGACCGGCCACGTGGCGAGCGAACGCCGCCGCGGCCCTGACTCTGGCCGCGCTGGCGGCGCTCGGCCAGGAGGTACTCGGGCACCTCCGGCTCGTCGAGGTCATCCTCGTCCTCGCCACCGAGTGACGTGGTCATCGGCGAGCTTGGCAGTGCCGAGGACGGCACGCCGAGCTGGCTGTCCCAGACCGATCCGAACGTGTGGTGCGGGAGCTGCGTCGGTGTGGCGACGTCCTCGAACTCCTCGTCCTCCTCGCCACTCTGAGCGGCCACCGGCTCGTCGCCGATCGGCGCGCCCTCACCGGGCTGCCGGCCACGACCGCGACCGCGACCGCCTCGTCGGCGGCGTCGGCGGCGACCGTCCTCTCCGATCACGTCACCGTCCTGGGCCGGCTCACTGCCATTGGCAGATGAGGCGACAGCGGCAACGTCGCCCGTCAGCTCCTCGGCGTCCTCGCCGTCCTCCGGTGCGCGCGAAAGGCGCTCGCCGGGGAGCACTACGAGGTTGCCGGGCAGCGCCTCGACGACGACCGGCTCCTCTACGCGTTCCTCGCGGGTTGTGCGTCCGCCGCGTCGGCGGCGCGGCGCACCCTCGGTTTCCTTCTCGGGAACTTCGGTCATCGACAGGTCGCCCTCACTGGCGACGCGGCGGCCGCTCCGCACGGAGCCCTTCTCGACGCGCGCGATCTGGGCGATATCGGTGAACTGGTCGGCCACCTCGATCAGGTCCGAGCTGGTGTTGCCGCGGAAGCTGATCACTTCACAACGAACGCCCATCTCCTGCACCGCGCGAATGGCGGGCGCGAAGTCACCGTCACCGGAGACAACGACGGCAATGTCGAGGTTGCGGGCGGTCTTCATCAGGTCGACAACGAGCTCGATGTCGAGGTTCGCCTTGATTCGGCCGTCGCCGTACTTGCGAATGTCCTTGCTGATGACCTTGTAGCCGCTCCGGGCCAGAAAGGAATGGAACTGGCGCTGGTTTTCATTTTCCGGATCCAGACCGGTGTACGCGTAGGCGCGTACGAAATCGCGGTTGGCGGTCGCTGACTTGAGCAGCGTGACGTAGTCGATGTCGACTCCCGCCGCCTTTGCCGCGTAGAAGATGTTCGCAACGTCCACGAAGACGGCGACGTTCTTGCTCACGTGGTTCTCCAAATTGTGTTCGGGCAGCTGAGCCCGAATTGTGTGTTGATGCCGCCTACCAGGCGGCTGCCGGAACGCGGACCAGCGGGCAGCTCATGCGCGGGCCTGACTCGGCGAAGCCGACGGCCTCCCAGCGCGCGACGTCCGCGGCGTCGTCCGGAAGATTGCCTTCGAGGGCCACGCAACCTTTGTTGCGCGTCTGCCGCAGCAATTCCTGTAGCAGTGCCTCGAGAACGCCGTCGAGCTCGTTGCCGGGCTCGACAGCCGTGATGTCAACTGTACCGACCATTCCTCCGGCTGCGACCGAAGGCCGCAACGTGAGCGCTGCCGCACCTACGACCATTCGGCCGTCGAGCGCCACGATCACAGAGGCATTGGGCAGGTACAGCATCTGGCGCAGAATGTCCGCGGCGTCGGTCAGCTGGTCGAGCGTCCATCGTGCATCAGCCCGTTCCATCAAACCGATGACTCGGTCGATGTCGGTCAGGCGCGCGTCGCGGACCAGAATCTCCACGCTGGCTGTCATCCCTCGTCGGTGCTCGGCAAACGTCACGACGTGTGCCGGAACGTCTCATCCAGCCGGTGAATCCGGGTTGCCGCCTGCGCACCGCAGCGGGCAGTCGGGGCATCACGTGTGATGCGTTCCGTCAAAGCGCGCCGGTGCGACGTACGTCTATTGCAAATGAGACGCTGCTGGCTATGATACGGCATCGCGTCAGCCCGCTCTGCGGGTGATGTGGCGTCGCGTCCGAAAGGCGCGCACGCGGGTTCGAGTGGTGGCGCCGGTAACCGGTCACAACCGAGGCGCAACGCTCAAGGTCGCAGCCGCATCGCTGGACACAGCTGCCACGCGTGCACGGCGCCGGATGGGGCCGTGCATGAGGAGGAACCACTCGAGGAGGAAAAGTACACATGAAGCTACGTTTCATTGGGCTGCTCACGGCGATGATGCTCGTCGTGGTCGCCTGCGGCGGTGGCGGTGCCACAACGGCGCCCACCGGCACCGCGGCACCGTCGGGTTCGGCGGCGCCAACGGATGCCGCACCGACCGATGCTGAGCCGACTGACGGCGAGCCGACTGACGGCGAGCCGACTGACGGCGAGCCGACCGATGGCGAGCCGACTGACGGCGGCGGCGATCTGGGAACGCGTGAGATCCCGGATGGCGAGCCGATTCACCTGGTCTTCTGGGGCGTTCTGAGCGGCGGCGACGCTTCGCTCGGCATCGACTCCCAGCGCGGTGTTGAGCTGGCAATCGCCGATCGGCCCGAGATCCTCGGCCATGAGGTCGAGCTGACCAGCGAAGACGGCCAGTGCACGCCGGAGGGTGGCAACACCGCCGCGACGCGCATCGCCGCCGACGTGACGGTTGTGGGCCTGATCGGCTCGAGCTGCTCCGACGAGACCGTCGGTGGCATCGAGGCGATCACCAACGCCGGCCTGACCACCATCTCGCCGTCGAACACGCGCCCAGCGCTCACCGCCCCCGATCGCGACGCGACTTACGCGGGCTACCTGCGCACGGCGCACAACGACGAGTTCCAGGGCGCGAAGGCAGCCGAGTTCGTTTATGACTCGCTCGGCCTGACCACCGCCGCCACGATCCATGACGGCACCTCGTACGCTCAGGCTCTCCAGCAGGTGTTCGCCGACGCATTCACCGAGCTGGGCGGCACTATCACCATCCAGGAGGCGGTCGGCGCCGAGGACACGGACATGGGCCCGGTTCTCACCACCGTCGCCGAGACGGAGCCCCAGGCCATCTACTACCCCGTCTTCAGTGGCCCGTTCGGCTACATCACTGCTCAGGCCGCGGACACCCCCGGTCTTGAGGATGTGGCTCTCATCGCCGCTGACGGTTCGTTCAACGCCTCGGCCGTCGAGGCCGGTGGCCCGAACGCTGCGGGCGCATATCTCTCGAGCCCGGACAGCCGCCAGTTCCCTGGCGACTACGCGGGCTTCCTTGAGAAGCACACCGCTGCCTACAACGAGAACCCGCTGTCTGTCTTCCACGCTCACGCATACGACGCGACGAACATGATGCTCGACGCTATCGAGGCTGTTGCCGTGGAGAACGACGATGGCTCGCTGTCGATCCCGCTTGGCGCTCTGCGCGAGGCGATCTATGCGACCTCGGGTTTCCAGGGCATCACCGGCGAGCTCACCTGCAACGAGTTCGGTGATTGCGGCTCGCCGGCAATCGGCGTGTACGAGATCACCCAGGAGATCGTTGACGATCCCGCCGGTAACTGGCCGCCGCAGCCGATCTGGCCAGAGCTGTAAGTTTGTAGCGACGCGCCTGACGAGCACGTCAGACGTTGAGCCAATGGCGAGCCGGGCGGGACTTCCCTCCCGGCTCGCTTATTAGGTAGAGAGCAATCGAATTCGGAGGGGCAATGAACCAGCGCTTAGTTGAGCGCTCTACCGACGTTGCCATCGCCGCTTTCCTGTGGACCTTCCGAATAGTCGTTATCGCCGTGGTCGTTATCGGCTCGGTGCTGACGATCGCGCAGGGTCAATACGACCTCAGCATCTGGATCCGCCTGATCGTTGACGGACTGACGCTGGGCAGCGTGTACGCCATGATCGCGCTGGGTTACACGATGGTTTACGGCATCCTGCGCATGATCAACTTCGCTCACGGCGAGGTGTTCATGGCCGGTGCGTTCACCGGCTACTTCACGGCGGTGGCACTCGACGACGCCGGACTGCTCAACGCAAGCCCGGTGATGTCCCTCCTGTCGATCGTGATCATGATGGGCGTTGCGGCGTTGGTCTCGACCCTGATCTCGTTGGCGATTGAGCGGGTCGCATACCGACCGCTGCGCAACGCGCCACGCCTGGTGCCACTCATCAGCGCGATCGGTGCATCGTTCTTCCTGCAGTACACGTTCCGCGGCCTATTCGGTTCGCGGATTTACTCGTATCCCAGCGTCACCTTCCTGAACGAAACCGTGGACCTTGGCATCGTCAGCATGAAGTGGGTCGAGATCCTGGTGATCGTGGCGGCCTTCGTGATGATGACCACGCTGTACATGTTCGTGATGCGAACTCGTACCGGGACCGCGATCCGCGCCGTTTCCGAGGATCAATCCACGGCCGCCCTGATGGGCATCGACGTAAACCGAGCCATCGTTACCACGTTCGCACTCGGCGCAGCCATGGCTGGCGCCGCCGGCGTGCTGTACGCGCTGCTCTTTCGGCAGGTCGACTTCTATGTCGGCTTCGTACCCGGCATCAAGGCATTCACTGCGGCCGTGCTGGGCGGAATCGGCAACGTCCCAGGTGCCATGCTCGGCGGCCTGTTCCTTGGTGAGATCGAATCAGTCGGCCCGACCCTCTTCTTCACCGGGCTGGGCGTTCCATCGGTTAACCAGCTCAAGGACGTGATCGCCTTCACGATGCTCGTCCTGGTGCTCGTCTTCAGGCCCCAGGGCATCCTCGGCGAACGTCTGGCAAGGCAACGCGCATGAGCGTGGCAACGGCCACCCTCCCCGTCGCGACCATGCCGCGCGCCTGGCGCAAGGTGCTCGGCGCGGGCGTGCGCGGAGCGGGCCTCGCGCTGTACCTGTGCCTCGTCGGCATCGTGCCCGAGTTCGAGGCGCGAACAATGATCGACGGCGTCCTCGCGCTGGGCGAGTCGTTCGTTCTGGGCACGATGCTGGTAATCGGATACATCGGGGCGCGGCACATGAGTGGCCGGCCGCTGATGACGATTGCCGCCGGGACAGTTGCCGGAGGCATTACCGGGGCGTCGCTCAGCCTGCTCCTGCTGCTCGGCCCGGCGCTCGATCTCGGGTCGATCTTCCTTCACGTCAACACTCCGCTGTACAACGTGCTGACGCTCGGCCGGGGGGTCGAATACTTTTGGATCCCAACCGTGGGCGGCCTCATAGTCGGTGCCATCGGTGGCGCGATCCGGACGTTGCCACGCCCGATTCAACTGTCGATAGCCGCCGGCCTGCTGTCATTGGTAACCATCGGCCTTTTCGCCGGGCTGCTGCGCGTACCAATGCTGGCCAGCCCGTTCGCGTCGATCGCCCGCCTGCTGTTCACCTCGCAGGGCCTGACTCTCTTCGGGGCCGTGGTGACACTTTCAGCCGCCCTCGGCATCGGCATCGGCGGCGCAGTCTCCGTCCGGGTGGGCGGCGGTCGCCGATGGGGCTCGGTCCTGGGCCTGTCGCTGGGTCTGTTGGGCGCGCTGTTCGCCGGCATCTTTGCCGCCGACCTGGCGCCCGCTGACGTTGAGCCAGAGAATGCCGCCGCCGTCGCAGCAATCTTGGGCGGCGCGCTGGGCATCGTTGCCGGTGGCCTGCTGGCTGCCGCGATCACACGCTGGGCCACGCGCGCCCATGTCGAGCAGCGTTACTCCGAGCTGCCTTCGCAGACCAAACGCGTGGTGCGCGCGACTCCGCTGATCCCGCTGCTGATGCTGGTCGTCGTCCTGCCTTTCGCGTTCGGCCAGAACTTCGCGCAGGTCATCGTCCTGGTGGCGATCTACATCCTGATGGGCCTCGGGCTCAACATCACCCTTGGCCTTGCGGGCCTGCTGGACCTTGGCTTCGTCGCTTTTTTTGCCGTCGGCGCTTACACCATCGGGCTGCTTACCTCGACAAGCTCGTTCGGCATTGCCGACCTCAACTTCTGGACAGCGTTGCCCATCGCGGTCGGCGTTGCGTTCCTTTTTGGCATCTTCCTGGGCTTGCCCATCCTGGGCGTACGCGGCGACTACCTGGCGATCGCGACACTTGGCTTTGGCGAGATCATCAAGATTCTGGCGGTGTCGGACCTCTTGCGTCCGTGGCTTGGTGGACCGCAGGGCATCACCAATGTGCCCGAGCCGATCCCGGTGCCGCCCGGACACCCGTTATCGGGCCCGACCCAGATCTACTACATCGTTCTGATCTTCGCGGCGCTGGTGGCGTTCATCTCCTACCGGCTGCGCGACTCGCGCATCGGCCGTGCGTGGGTTGCGATCCGCGAAGACGAGGACGTGGCCGAGGCAATCGGCATCCACCTCGTCCAGACCAAGCTGCTCGCTTACGCGCTGGGTGCGGCCTTTGCCGGCCTCAGCGGCGCGATCTTCGCCTCGCTCGTCGGGGCCGTCTTCCCCACCAGCATCAACCTGCTCGTGTCGATCAACGTTGTCGCACTGATCATCGTCGGCGGCATGGGCAGCATCCCCGGCGTCGTAGTCGGCGCGATCGTACTGATCGGGTTACCGGAGCTATTCCGCGAGTTCAACGAGTATCGCTACCTCTTCTACGGAGCCGCCCTAATGGTCCTCATGCGGTTCCGGCCGGAGGGCCTCCTTCCGTCACGCTCGGTCAAGCGTGAGCTGCACGTTGAAGAGAATGTCGAGCCGGCTGGCGTTGTCGCCGGCTCGTCAGTCGCTCAACTCGAGGCCGCGATCGACGACGATCTTGAGCCGGGCCCGTACCGGGAGACCGATTAGATGGCACTCCTCGAGGCAGTCGGCGCCACCAAGCGCTTCGGCGGCCTGGTTGCGGTCAACAATCTCGACTTCTCAATGGAGCCGAGCTCGATCGTCAGTGTCATCGGGCCGAATGGCGCCGGCAAGACGACGTTCTTCAACTGCATCGCCGGCTTCTACCGAATCGATACCGGAACCATCACCTTCGATGGCACGCCGATCCACGCCCTGACACCGGACAAGATCTCGCACCTTGGCATCAGCCGGACGTATCAGAACATCCGGCTCTTTGGCAACATGACGGCGATCGAGAACGTCCTCGCTGGGCAGCACTCACACCTGCGTGCCGGCTGGGTGAGCTCCGTACTGCGAACCCGCGGCACAAGGCGCGAGGAGAGTGCGGCGCACGATGAAGCGCGTCGGCTGCTGCGCTACGTCGGCCTTCAGGGCAAGGGCGACTTCCAGGCGAACAAGCTCGCTTACGGTGATCAGCGACGGCTCGAGGTTGCGCGCGCTCTGGCCAACAAGCCGCGTCTGCTCCTGCTCGATGAGCCGACGGCGGGCATGAACGAGGCTGAAAAGGGCGAGATGACTCGCCTCATTCAGCGCCTACGTGACGACCTGGGCCTGACGATCCTGCTCATCGAGCATGCCATGCGAGTGGTGATGGACATCTCAGAGCAGATCACGGTGCTCGACTACGGCGAGAAGATTGCCGAGGGCAAGCCGGCCGAGATCCGTGCCAACAAGCGCGTGATCGAGGCCTATCTGGGCAAGGGGGCCGCCGATGAGGCCGCGGCTGAAGGTGAGCTGGCCGAGATTCCGCCGGAGGAGCCAGGCGTGACCAGCGAATCGGTCACACCGGCCGAAGGGTCGGAGCCAGCTCCCGTGAGCGACGAGGAGAACGTCTGATGGCGCTCCTCGAGATCGACGACGTTCACACGTTCTACGGCAACATCCACGCCCTTCAGGGAGTCTCGTTGACAGTCGACTCGAACGAGATCGTGACCCTGATCGGAGCCAATGGCGCCGGCAAGTCGACCACCCTGAACTCGATCAGCGGCATCGTTTCCACGCGCAGCGGTCAGGTCCGTCTCGAAGGCAATGACCTGACCCATGTCGCGCCGCACGAGATCGTCCATCGCGGCATCGTCCAGGTGCCCGAGGGAAGGCGCACGTTCGCCCGGCTGACGGTCGACGAGAACCTGCGCATGGGCGGCTTCATCAAGAACAAGAGCGAGGTTGCTGCCGGCATAGAACGCGCCTACTCGATGTTTCCGCGGTTGCGCGAGCGGCGCAGCCAGATTGCGGGAACCCTGTCGGGCGGCGAGCAGCAGATGCTGGCGATGGGCCGCGCCCTGATGTCCGAGCCGCGCATCCTGCTGCTCGACGAGCCGTCGATGGGCCTTGCTCCCAATCTCGTCGAGTTCATCTTCGACACCATCCGACAGATTCACGAACAGGGCACGGCCATCCTGCTCGTCGAGCAGAATGCCAACATGGCTCTCGAGGTGGCTCACCGCGGCTACATCCTGCAGACCGGTACGGTCGTGCTGGCCGACAACTCAGCCGCACTGCGCGACAACGAAGAGGTCAAGCGCGCCTATTTGGGCGCCTGACGGCTAGTCAGCGCCGGATGCGCCCGAGTCCAGGAATCGGCGCAGGAATCGTTGCGTGCGGGGATCCTGCGGAGAGTTGAGCAGCTGCTCCGGCGGACCTTCTTCGACGAGCGTCCCTTCGTCGATGAAGATGACGCGATCGGCCGCCTCGCGGGCGAAGTGCATCTCATGGGTCACGACGATCATCGTCGCTCCTTCATGAGCGAGGTCCTCCATGACCTTGAGCACCTCGCCGATCAGCTCGGGATCGAGAGCGCTCGTCGGCTCATCGAACATGAGGACCTCGGGCTCCATGCTCAGGGCGCGCGCAATGGCCGCCCGCTGCTTCTGGCCGCCTGAGAGGCGGGCGGGATGCTCGTCACGCTTGTCCATCAGGTGGACCTTGTTGAGGTACCGCTCCGCGATCTCGACCGCCTCGGCGCGCGACTTTCCCTTGACGCGCATCGGGGCCTCGATGCAGTTCTGGAGCACGGTCATGTGCGGGAACAGGTTGAAGTCCTGGAACACCATTCCGACGCGCATGCGCAGCTGGCGAATGTGCTCCTGATGGCGCCGCGATCTATCGTGGAGCGGGTCCGCCTCTACCTCGATGTCGGCAATGCGGACAACGCCGGCCGTGGGCTCCTCAAGGAAGTTGAGGCAGCGAAGGAACGTGGACTTGCCGCTGCCAGAACGGCCGACGAGCATGACCGTCTCGTGCCTGCGCAGCTCAAGATCGAGACCACGCACAACATGGTTGTAGCCGAAGTACTTCTCGATGCCGCGCGCGTTGAGCACCGGCTCGCCCAGCGACGGCACTATCGATCCGCCCGCGCCATGCGTCGCTCGAGCCGCTCCTGGAAGAGCGTGAAGATGATGGTCAGAATCCAGTACACCAGCGCGGCGACCAGCAGCGCCTCGAAGATGCGCACATTGGGCCTGCCGGCCGCCTGTGCCCGCCAGAGCAGCTCACCGACGCCGATTACGAATACCAGCGAGCTGTCCTTGAGCATGGCGATGAATTCATTGCCGATTGCCGGGGTGACGATGCGGAAGGCCTGGGGAATGACGATGCGCCAGAAGACGACGCGCTCGCGCATGCCGAGAGCGCGCGCGGCTTCACGCTGACCGCGCGGCACGGCCTGGATGCCGGCCCGAAAGACCTCGGTCATGTACGCGCCGTAGTTGAAGGCGAGCGCGGCAGTTCCGGCGACGATGCCGGGCAGGACCAGGCCAACCTCGGCCAGCGCGTAATAGGCGAAGAAGATCTGCACCAGCAGGGGCGTGCCGCGGACGAGTGAGACGTACAGCGACGCGGTGCCGTTGATCCACGGGTTGACCGACAGGCGACCCATAGCGCCGAAAATCGCGAGCACCACTGCGCCGACGATGGCGATGCCGGAGATCGCAACTGTCGTTGCCGCACCGCCGAGGATGAACGGAAACCACTCAACGATGAAGTCGCCGTCCAGGCCGCGCCTTCCTCCGGCGAGCAGGTAGACGATGCCGACGATCAGGATCAGCCAGGTGATCGCAAACTGCGCCCTGAATGTCAGCTGGCGTTGATGGCCAGATCTGATGATCTGATCGACTATCGGGTCGCGGCCGTCAGAAGCGCCTTGGCCTATGTCTGACGATGCGTGGCCGTAGGCCATTCGTGCTCCGAACTAGAAAGCAATGGGCCGACCGGTTTGGCCGGTCGGCCCATCATTGTGGCTAGATCGCTCCGATCACTCGGTAACTGTCAGGTCCAACCCGTCGAACCATTCCATGCTCGAAGCCGACAGGGTCCCGTCTGCGTGCATCGCGGCGATGATCTCGTCGAGAGCCGTCTGCAGCGCGTCATGGTCGGCGTTGCTCTTGTCGGTAGCGACCGCAAGGGCCTCGAAGAAGACGGGGTCACCAACGGCGACCATGGGCGTGTCTGCATCGATGGCGGCCTGAATGGTCGTCGACGAGCTGAGCCATGCCTCGAAGTCGCTGCGTCCCGACTGAACCGACTGGGCGCAGTCCTGATCCGTTCCCAGGGGGAATGCAGTCGCGCCTGCAGGTGGCGGGGTGGGCTCGGGCGAGCCGACAAGATTCAGCGTGCCGTCGAGCCAATACTGGTAGGTCGTGGATGAGCCGACGCAGATCGGCTGCCCGGCCAACGCGTCGATCGACGTGATGCCCGAGTCGGTGGTAACGGCAATCTGGGCGGGCGTGTAGTAGTAGGCCTGGGTGAAGTCGAGGATCTCTTCGCGCTCCTCGGTGATCGTCACCGAGCCGACGCTGATGTCCCAACGGTCGCTCCAGCTGCCGGCGACGACAGCGTCGAAGGACGGCGTCTCGAACTGGACCTCGACGCCAAGTCGCGCTCCAATCTCATTTGCCGTATCGATGTCGAAGCCCTCGAACGTGCCGTCGGGGTTCAGGAAAGACTGCGGCGCGTAGTTCGGGTCAGTCGAGACGAGGATCGTGCCGCGCTCGCAGATGGTTGCCAGCAGGTCACCCTCTGAGCCCTCGGGCAGGTTCTCGCAGACGGGCCCTGCGGCCGGCGAACCGGTCGGCGCTTCGCTGGGGGACGACGTGGGCTCCTCGGTCGGAGCCGTGGTCGGCTCCTCTGTGGGCGCCTCCGTCGGTGCGGTCGTCGCGGTCGGTGCGGCCGTTGCCGTCGCTGCACTGGTGGGTGATGTCGTCGGCGCCGTAGTGGCGCCGCCACCGCTGCAGGCAACGAGCATTACCGCCAGGACGGCGATCGCTGTCGCGCGAATCATGTTCATGGATGGCCTCCTCAAGTCATATTGGACGTCGCCGCGCACGGCTTCACAAGCATCCCGCCCACATAGACTCTAAATCATGAGCGGCATCATTAGCGGCTTGGAGACTTCCACAGGCCTTGCAAGTGCGAGCACTCTGCCGGCCCGTTTCTACCTTGAGCCGTCCATCTTCGAGCTCGAGCGTGAGCGAATATTCGGCCGAACCTGGCAGCTGGTCGCCCGCCTCGACGATCTGGCCCGGCCGGGCGACTTCGTGCCGGCGACGATCCTCGACGAGCCGATCGTCATCACCCACGGCACGGACGGCGAGCTGCGCGGCTTCTACAACGTGTGTCGCCACCGCGCCGGCCAGGTCGCGCTGAGCAAGGGCAATCGCAAGAGCCTGCAGTGCCGCTACCACGGCTGGACGTACGGCCTGGACGGCGCGCTGCGCGCGGCGCCGGAGATGGATGACACCGAGAACTTCGACAAGGCCGACTTCGGGCTGCTCCCGGTTCGCGTCGATCGCTGGGGCCCATTCGTCTTCGCCAATCTCGATCCCGACGCTGCGCCGCTGCGCGAGCAGATGGGCAACATCCCGGCCGAGGTCGCCCGGGCCGGCTACGACGTCGAGCACATGCGCCTGATCGAGCGACGCGAGTACCTGATCGAGTGCAACTGGAAGGTCTACGTCGACAACTACCTCGAGGGCTATCACCTGCCGATCGCCCACCCCGACCTGTTCAAGGAGCTCGACTACGACTCGTACCGGGTCGAGACGTTTCGCTACTACTCCAAGCAGCACGCTCCGATCCGCGAGCTGAAGGAGGGCGAGGAGCTTGGCCGCGACCGGCGCTACGTGCGCATGGCCGACGGCGAGGGCGAGGCCCTCTACTACTGGCTCTTCCCGAACACGATGTTCAACATCTACCAGGACAACATGTCGTCCAACGTCATCCTGCCGGTGGGCGTCGACCGCACGCTGACCATCTTCGAGTGGTTCTTCGCCGAGCCTGGCAGCGGCCCCGGCTGGGAGTCGATGCAGCAGACGATTTCCTTCTCCGACCAGATTCAACAGGAGGACATCGTGCTGTGCGAGCAGGTCCAGCGCGGGCTCCGCTCACGCGCATACGACTCTGGCCGCTTCTCAGCCCGTCGCGAGAACGGCGTGTTCCACTTCCAGCAGCTGGTGCGCGAGTTCCTCGACCGGACCTAATTGGGGGTTGAGTCGTCAGCCGCGATAGATGGGCGGCTTCTCGGTCAGTACCTCGGCCGTGCCCCAGGCGACGAGGACCAGACCAATGCCGGTGATCCACAGTCCGGGCGCCTCCATCGGCAGTCGCAGGCTGGTGAAATTGCCGATCTCGTAGACCCGGTAGAGAAAGGCCGTTATCGACAGCAGGGCGAGGATCACGTACGTCAGCGGCCGGTCGATGGCTGAGTCGCCGTCGCGCGTCGTGAACGGCATGACCACGGCCGCGAGCATCCCCATCGAAGCCAGGAAGATGATGATGCCGGCACCCTGCAGGCCGTTGCCGCTGAGTGCCGCCTCGTTCGTGCGCGGGATCATCCACCACAGCGGGAAGAGGCCGATGACGCTGACGATCGAGCCGAGGAAGATGAGCACCCGTCCGCGCCCCATCGCGCGGCGATTCACTGCGTTTCGTAGAGCTCGCGGCGAAGCACCCCGATGAACGGCAGGTTGCGGTAGTACTCGCCGAAATCAAGGCCGTATCCGACCACGAACTCGTCCGGGATCGTGAAGCCCAGGTAGTCGATGTTGATCTCGACCAGGCGGCGCGCCGGCTTGTCGAGCAGGGCGCAGATCTTGATGCTGTTGGGATTCTTGCCGCGCAGGTAGCGGAGCAGGTAGTTGAGCGTCAGCCCGGTGTCGATGATGTCCTCGACGATGAGCACGTCCTTGCCTGCGATCGAGGAGCTGAGGTCCTTCAGGATGCGCACCAGGCCGGTCGATTCAGTCGTCGTGCCGCCGTACGAGCTGACCTCCATCAGGTCGATCTGGACCGGGATCCGCATCGCCCGCATCAGGTCGGCCATGAACGGCAGGGCGCCCTTGAGGACGCTAACCAGGGTTACCGCGCGACCTTCGTAGTCGGCGCTGATGCGCTCGCCAAGCTCGGCGACCTTGAGCCGGATCTGCTCCTCGCTGATCAGGACCTCGCCGATGTCCGCGCTCGGCGGGGCGACACGAATCACGTCACTCATTCTTGGTGCTCATGATCGCCGCCAATCAGCTGTTGCGTGCGGCCAGAAACGCGCGCCGGCCGCGTCGACGACGCGAGCCACGTGACACGCGCGGTCGGGACCGGGTCGACGGCGCCCGAGCCGCGACGATCGGCGCAGCCTCGAACGCGGCGCCGGTCGGGCCGTCAGCGCTCGCCGCCACGGCCGGAACAGTCAGGGCCAGCTTCGGCTGACGGACCGACAGCGGCGTGATCTGGCCCTCGAGTCCGCTGAGCGACGCAGCCAGGTCGAAGCGGCCGTACTTGAGCATCAGCGCCCGGAAATCCTTGCCGTAGAACAGCTTGACCTTGATGTCCGGGTACAGCTCGCGCAGGCGGCGAAGCTTGCGGTTCTTGCGCCGCACCAAGCTCTGCTTGAGCGTGGTCAGCTCGACGTACAGATCGAGCTCGGGGAGGTAGAAGTCGGGCGAGAAGCTCTCGATGACCTTGCCGTCCGTGTTCCACAGGATCGGGAAGGTGCGCGGCTCGTAGTCCCAGGCGACGCCGTAGTAGTCGAGGATGCGGGCCAGCTCAGCTTCACTGGCGTGGGCGAATCGTGCCTGTTCGGTCACCGGCGCTCGGCGCCGTCGGATCGAGTGGCCGTCCGGAGCAGGTCGGTCACGTCGCCCTCGAATCGGGTCAGGAACTCGTGCATCTCGAGCACGTCGTCCGCGGTCACCGGTGCCGCACCGGGCGGCAACGGCTCGCCCATGTGAACCGTGAGCAGGTCGTCGGGGAAGCCGATGTCGGACGCGTCGGCGATCGACAGCTCGGAGTCGTCCAGCTCAACTGTGACGATGGCGACGGTGTGACTCCCGCAACGTGAGCAATCAAGGTCAACGAAGAACAGTCCGTCGCGTTCTGCCAAGAGGCGGATCCGGCTGCCTCGATACCGCCGGCCGCAGGCGGGACAGGTAAACGAGGTGAGCTGGGTGCGCAGCCAGTCGGGGCTGTCCATCGATTGCGAGTCTAGACCGTTCGGGCCGATCACCGTGCGGCGACCGGTCGAGTCGGACGCCTATACTCCCGTCCAGTATGACTACCCCACGCACCACAGCCACTGATCAGTCCGACTCACCCTCCCGCCACAGCTACAGCAAGGATCGCGCCCAGCTGCTGCGCCGCCTGGCACGGATGGAGGGCCAGATCCGCGGTGTCGCTCGAATGGTCGAACGCGACGAGTACTGCATCGACATCCTGCAGCAGACGGCGGCACTGCGCGCCGCAGTCGACGCCGTTTCGCTGCTGTTGATGGAGGACCACGTGGCCGGCTGCCTGGCAACCGCGGTCAAGACAGGTGATGCCGCGGCGTACACCGAAGAGGTGATGGAGGTTGTCAGGCGGAGCATGGGCCGGCCGGTTCGGGCACGAACGAGCGACTGACCGGGCGCGAACGAGGTGACCGACGCGGCGGCTGACCGCGGCCTCGTTCATCCACAACAGCCCGCGGCTCAGGCGTCCTTTCTCCACAAATCAGGAACGTCGCCGGCAATCCGTGGAAAAGCCGGTTGACCCTGCTTTTGACTCTGCCCGACACTTCGCGGCCTGCACCACTGGTTAGCGCCAACGGGGACGGCGCCCCAGTCCGAGTACGGTAACCTCGCCGGCTCCGGCGACCGAGGAAACTCGGTCGGACAACCGGACGGCTAGGGAAAACTGAAAGGCCGGTGGTGCCAGAACGTCAGGTCGCAGGGAGCGGAGACAGCGCAACGGCTCGGCGGCGTTCGGGCATGGACGCCGCTGATCGGTCTTCGCTCCCGCGGCCAACTTCCCCTTCCTCGGAGCCGCGTCCCGCACTGCCCCGATCGGCTGAAGGTCTGCCGGCACTCGATCCCGTGTTCTGGGCGGCGATCGACGAAGGCCTGAGGCACATACCGCTCGAGCTTTCGGCCTCACTCCGCGCCGCCCTCGACGGCCACGGCCGGCTGCTGGTTGCCTGGAACGCGGCGATCAACCTGACCGCGATGCGCTCCGCCGAGCAGATCGCTCGCGGCCACGTACTCGACTCCCTGCTGGCGGTGCCCGCGCTGCGCGTGTTGGCCGGCGATCGGCCGGGGATTCTCGATATCGGCAGTGGCGCCGGCTATCCGGGCTTGCCGCTCGCCCTGGCACTGCCCGCCGGCCGCGCCGCATTGGTCGATTCAATCGGCAAGAAGGCCACGTTCCTCGAGGTGGCGGCGGCGGTTGCGAGCTCGACGCTGACCGAGGCCGGCGAGTCGCCGCCGCAGATCGTGGCGCTGGCCGAGCGCGCCGAGGATCTCGCCCAGGAGCCCGATCATCGCGAAAGCTGGGAGCTCGTCGTTGCCCGGGCCGTGGGCTCCATCGCCGAGGTGGCCGAGCTCGGCCTGCCACTTGCGCGGCGCGGCGGTCATGTCGTGATCTGGAAGCTCGACGCCGGCGACGGCAGCCTCGGCGCTGAGCTCAAGGCAGCGCGCGACGTGGTCAACGCGGCGGGTGGTGCTCGGCCGCGAATCGTCCGTCTGGCGGGTGCCGCCGATCTTGGCCTCGACGGCCACTGCCTCGTCGTGATCGACAAGCAACGCCCGACACCGGATCGCTACCCACGCACGGCGGGCGAGCGGCGACGAGCCGCGCTACGCTGACCGGCGATGCGGATCGCCGTGCTGTCTGACATCCACGGCAACCTGCCCGCACTCGAGGCGGTCCTGGATGCACTCAAACCCTATGACGCAGTCTGGCAGCTGGGCGATATCGTCGGCTACGGCCCACAGCCCGACGAGGTTGTCGCGCGGCTCGCCGCCGAGAACGCGCTGGGCGTTCGCGGCAATCACGATTCGGCCGCGATCGGCGAGCTCGACACGGACTCCTTCAACGACGACGCTCGGCGAGCGGTCGAGTGGACGGCGGAGCGGATCAGCAGCGACACCAAGGCCTGGCTCGAGCTGCTGCCGCTGACCAGCGTCGACGATCCGTACACGATGGTCCACGGAAGCCCGCGCGATCCGACTTGGGAGTACGTCTTCACGACCGGCATCGCACGCTCGAACCTGCGCTCGTTCGATACTCACCATTGCCTGGTCGGGCACACCCACATGCCGGTCATCTTTCGCCAGCGCGGCACGGGCATGGAGGGCATCGAGCCGACGCCCGAGGAGCTGTTCTCGTTCGGCGACCAACGGCTTATCGTCAATCCGGGCAGCGTCGGCCAACCGCGCGACGGCGATCCGCGGGCGAGCGCCATGATGCTCGACACTGACGCGCGAACGATGGAGTGGCGACGGGTGGAGTACCCGATCGAACGCGTCCAGAAGCTGATGGCCGACGCCGGGCTGCCCGTCCGGTTGATCGCCCGCCTTCAGTACGGCCTGTGAAGGACGACCACGGCCCGTCAGGAATGAAGCCATGGCTCCACGGCCGTAAGCCGGGCGACAGACGCATCCGCGTCGAGCGGCCGCACGCGGAGTACTTCCGCTACTCCGAACCGGGCACGCTTGTCGCGCGCGAGTCCGCATCGGCGCCGCGGACGGCAACCGGGCGGGCAGTCGAGAAGGTGCGCTACACGCTGTTCGGGCGGCGGCTATCAATCGACGAGGACGTCAACGAGCGCCTTTCGAAGAAGAAGGCACTCGCGATCTTCAGCTCCGACGCGATCAGCTCGTCGGCGTATGCGACCGAGGAGATCCTGCGTGTGCTCGTGCTCGCGGGCGCGGCCGCGCTGCTCGTCAGCATTCCCATCGCGATTGCGATCGCTCTCCTGTTGGCCGTTGTCTCGATCAGCTATCGCCAGGAGATATTTGCCTACCCGTCGGGTGGAGGCGACTACGCCGTGGCGCGGGCCAACCTGCCCGGCATCTTCGCGCTCATCGTCGCCGGAGCATTGCTCATTGACTACGTGATGACAGTCGCCGTGTCGACCTCGTCGGCCGTCGAGCAGGTCATCTCTGCGGTCCCGGATCTCGAGGTCTGGCGCGTTCCCATCGCGGCGGTGGCGATCCTGCTGATCATGCTCGGCAACCTGCGCGGGCTACGCGAGTCGGGCAATATCTTCGCGATCCCGACGTACGTCTTTGTCGCCTCGACGCTGTTCATGATCGTCGTCGGGATCTTCAGGATCCTCGTCCTCGGTGAGGGCCAGCCTCCGCCTGAGCCGCTCCCTGGAGCGCACGACCCCATGGAGGTGCTGGGGATCCTTCTGGTCTTGCGGGCATTCGCTTCCGGATCCGTCGCGTTGACCGGAGTCGAGGCGATCGCCAACGGAGTGCCGGCGTTCCAGCCGCCCGAGTCTCGCAATGCCGCCAAAACGCTAACCGTCATGGCGCTCCTGCTCGGTGTCCTTTTCGTCGGCCTGACGATCGTCGCCGACGGCTTCGGCATCGTCCCCGTCGACGAGCCGGCGGTCAAGACGGTCATCAGCCAGGTCGCGGCGACCATCTTTGGCAACGACACGATCGCGTTCTACTTCTACCAGGCGTTCACGGCGATGATCCTGTTCCTGGCCGCGAATACCTCGTTCAATGCCTTCCCGCGGCTGGCTGCGATCCTCGCTCGCGACGGATACATGCCCCGTCAGTTCAGCTTTCGTGGCGATCGCCTGGCGTTCACGTCGGGCATCGTGATCCTGGCCATCGCCGCAATCACCGTAATCGCCGCGTTTGGCGGGGTGGTGACCGCGCTCATTCCGCTATACGCAGTAGGCGTATTCGCCGCCTTCACGATCGGCCAGGTCGGACTGGTCCGGCACTGGCTGCGTGAGCGGACACCGGGTTGGCGCAAGAAGCTGAGCATCAACGCCTTCGGCGCGACCCTGACGTTCCTGGTGTTCGTCGTCGTTTTGGTCGCCAAGGCGCCAACCTCATTGCTCATTGCCGTGGTCGTGCCGCTCATGATCCTTGTGATGGTCTTCATCCACCGCCAGTACGAGGCGTCGGCGCGACACCTCGCCGTGCGTCCCGACTACGTGGTGCCTCCGCCGCGCCGCGAGGAACGCGTGATCGTGCCCATCCCGGGCATCAACCGGGCCGTCATCCAGGCAATCAACGTCGGCCGCTCGATCGCGCCCGATGTTCGAGCAGTGCTCATCTCGGACGAGCCGGAAGAGGCGGCGGCGCTGCGTGCACGATGGGAGCGCCAGATACCCGACGTGCCGCTGGTCATCGTCGAGTCGCCCTACCGCGCGCTGGTCGGGCCGATGCTGTCCTACCTGCACGTTCTCGACGAGACGTGGCCGGAGGACAGGGAGGCGCCTGTCACCTTCGTCGTGATCCCCGAGTACGTGGCCCGCAACTGGTGGGAGCGACTGCTCTACAACCAGTCAGCAAACCGGCTGCGCCGAGCGCTGATCGGCCGGCCGCATACGGTCGTCGTCAACGTGCCCTACCGGCGCGAGGGCGACGTGGATGGCGATCATCCGGAGCCACCCGCACCAGCCTCCTCCTGAGCGGTGTACGCTTCGCCGGCATGCCAGAAAGCGGCCAAATCGTGCCCTTCCGAAAGGCCGTCCTGTGCCTCAACGGCGGACCGACTGATGACCTCATCGTCCACCTCGGCTGTCAGCTCGCCAAGCCCGGCAACGCCGAGCTGGTAGCCGTGCACGTCATCGAGGTCGATTGGCGCCACGAGCTGTCCGAGGAAATGACGTCCCAGAACGACGCTGCTTCGGCAGTGCTCGACCGAGCGGAGGGAATCGCCGAGCGGTACAAGATCAAGCTCAGCGGCGACCTGCTCCAGGCACGCGAGGTGGCCGCTGCGTTGGTCGACGAGGCGATCGAGCTGGACGCCGACGCAATCCTGATTGGCCTGCCCTACCGAACCCGGTTCGGCGGCGACTTCGCGCTCGGGCCGACCGTCCCGTACGTTTTTCAGAATGCGCCGTGCCAGGTGATCGTCCTGCGCGAGCCGGTGCCCAGCAGCGGCGAGCGACGCGATACGCGGGCCGAGGCCGTTCCGCCGAAGGGCCGATTTGGCTTCAGATAGTTGGGAGCGTGGTAAATCCGATGAGGCGTGAGCGATGAGGTTTGACCAGTGCGCGCTGTGATCGTCGGCTGCGGCCGAGTTGGCGCCGGACTTGCCGAGCGGCTGGCACGCGCCGGCCACGAGGTGACCATCGTCGACATCAACACCCAGGCGTTCTCGCGTCTCGAGCCCGACTTTCCGGGCCAGGCAATCCGCGCCGACGGCACTGACGAGGACGTATTGCGCCGCCTCGGGACGGAGAACGCCGACCTGTTCTTCGCGCTGACCGAGGGCGACAACCGCAACGCCTTCGCCGCCCAGCTTGCGGCAGAGACCTTCGGAGTCGAGAAGGTCGTGGCCAAGATCAACGACCCAGTCAGGGCCGAGGCATACACGATGCTCGGCCTGGCCACGATCTGCCGAACCCGATTGTTGGTCGATGCGCTGGCCCAGCACGCCGGGCTCGACGCCGATCCCGGCGCCAGCGGCGTCAGGCCGGCCGAGCGGCACCACGATCACCATCCGGCAGCGACCCAGGCAGCGACGGAGCAGGGCTAGATGTACATCGTCGTCGTCGGTGGCGGGAAGGTCGGCTACTACCTCGCCAAGGAGCTGCTCGAGGCCGGCCACGAGCTGGTCATCCTCGAGAAGAACAACGACCGGGCGCGGCAGATCTCGGACGAGCTCGGCAGCATCGTCCTCAATCGGGACGGATGCGAGGGCAAGCACCTCGCCGAGGCCGGCGCCAATCGGGCCACGATCGTCGTCGCCGTGACCGGCGACGACGAGGACAACCTGGTCGTGTGCCAGATGGCCAAGCACCACTTCGACGTGCCGCGCACCATCGCTCGCGTCAACAACCCCAAGAACGAGGATCTCTTCCGCCACCTCGGCGTCGACGAGATCATCAGCCCGACGCGAATGGTGCTCGCCTCGATCGAACAGGACATTCCGGTCCACGAGCTGCTCCACCTCGCCCAGCTGAAGGGCGGCGAGCTCGAGCTCGTGGAGGCTCAGATCGGCGAGGACTCGCCGGCGGTCGGGCGCAAGCCGACCGACATCCCGATGCCAGAGGGCTGCTCATTGTTCCTGCTGCTGCGCGGCAACAACGTCCAGCCGATTCGTCCCGACACGGTCTTCCAGGTCGGCGACAAGGTGCTCGCCGTGGCCCGAGCCGATGGTCAGGGATCACTCCGTCAGGAGCTCATCG
>DASQLS010000254.1:0-3047 GCA_035629915.1 Candidatus Limnocylindrales bacterium
GCGCTCGAGACAGGCCACAACCTGGTCCACGGCTCGGACTCAGCCGAGAACGCGGCCGCCGAGCTCGCCCTGTGGTTCAAGCCGGAGGAGCTGCTCGACTACGAGCGCGACCTCGATCGCTGGGTGCTCGACTCCGACTGACCATCGGGCCGACCAATCGCGGCTCCATTTCGAGCCCATGTCGCGACCCGACTAGTTATGTCGCGACCCGACTAGTTATGTCGCGACCCGACTAGGAATGTGGGCGGCGTACGGGGGTCTTCCAGGCGGACATGTTCAGTCGGCTCGGCACATGAGTCAGTCGGGTCGACACATATTCAGTCGGCTCGGCACATGGCCTTGGGAATGGGCGACCCAGAGGGACGTCTCGGGCCGCCCGGCTATTCGCGAGCGCGAGCGGCCACTGCAAGTCAGTTCGCGGGCGTGGCCAGTGGCGTCGTGGTGACCGGGTCGGAGGGCTCGGCAGGCGGGACGTTGGGGTAGGTCGGGGTCTGCAGGATGCCGATCGTGTTGATCGGCCAGTAGCGCAGCCAGGCGCGGCCGACGACGTCGTTGCTGCAGATCATTCCGATCTGTTCCGAACGTGAGTCGATCGAGTTGTCGCGGTTGTCGCCCATCACGAACAGCCGTCCGTCGGGCACGACCCAGGTCGAGACGTCGTCCAGGGTGCGCGTGTCGATTCCGCGGACGTACGGCTCGTCCAGCTGCTCGCCGTTGACGTAGACGCCGCCCTCAATCAGCTCGACCAGGTCGCCCGGCTCACCGATCACGCGCTTGATGTACGGCGTGTTGTCGGTGAACGCGTCCTCGTCGATCGGGTTGGTGCATTCGCCTTCGCGCGTGACCGGGCTGAAGACGACGATGTCGCCGCGCGAGTAGGAGTCGAAACGCGGCGTCAGCTTGTCGACCAGCACGTACTGGTCCGGCTCCAGCGTGGTGCGCATGCTCTCCTGCTCGACCCGAAAGGGCTGCGTCACGAAGGTCTGAATCAGCCAGAAGATGACGATGGTCAGAATCAATGTCTCGGCTATCTCGATCAGACAGCCGAGCGGTTTCTTGCTCACGGCCTGCGGAGTGTAGGTGGGGTCGTCGCCGGTCGCCGGATCGGCCTCGTCTGCTGCCGCTTCGGGCGCCGGCCGGCCTACGCCTTCGGCTGCGACGCCCGCCTCGACTGCTTCCTCTGCTACACTCCCGCCGCTCTTGTCAGCCGCCGGGTTGCCCAAACCCGGATTGTCTCCACGTCCGGTCACGGACAAAACCAGCGGTCGCCGTCTGAACTCGCGCCCGCCCCAATCACGAGCAGGAGGCTTCTCGAAGCGTGGATCTCGCCGCCACCATCCAGTGGATCATTCCCATTGCCGGCATCGTTGCCATCCTCTTTGCCGGTTACCTGGCGCGCGACGTCCTGCGCCGCGACACCGGCACAGACGCGATGCGCGATGTGGCGAGCACGATTCATGAGGGCGCTGTCGCTTTCATTCGTCGTCAGTACACCACGATTGGCATACTTGCTCTTGTCGGCGCCGTCGTCATCGGCATAGTGATCTATCTGGTTGAGACGCCAGAAGTCGCCGACGTCCCCAGCCTGGCCGGCTCTCCGATCGCGATCATGACCGCCTTCGCGTTCATTGTCGGCGCGGCGTGTTCAATGGCCAGCGGCATCATCGGCATGTACATCAGCGTGCGCTCGAACGTCCGAACCGCTGCGGCGGCGCGCCACAGCCTGGTCGAGGCCGTCCAGGTCGCCATGCGCGGCGGAGCCGTGAGCGGCTTCCTCGTCGTCGCCCTGAGCCTGCTCGGCGTGTGGGGCATCTTCACCCTCTACGCCAACTTCGTCGGCGAGATCACCGTCGCCGAGGCACCTTTCCTGATCGTCGGCTTTGGTTTCGGCGCCTCATTCGTGGCGCTCTTCGCTCAGCTCGGCGGCGGTATCTATACCAAGGCCGCCGACGTGGGTTCTGACCTCGTCGGCAAGGTCGAGGCAGGCATCCCCGAGGACGACCCGCGCAACGCCGGCGTGGTGGCTGACCTCGTTGGTGACAACGTCGGTGACTGCGCCGGTCGCGGTGCCGACCTGTTCGAGTCCACGGCTGCCGAGAACATCGGCGCCATGATCCTCGGCGTCGCGGTGTACACGATTGCGGTCGCCGCCGGTTGGCCAAACCCGGAAGCGTGGATCTTCTTCCCGCTCGTCGTGCGCGCCTTCGGCCTGCTGGCCACGATCGTGGCCATCTTCTTCGTCCGCGGCAAGGAAACCGAGGACCCAATGAAGATGCTCAATCGTGGTTACTGGGTGACCACGGCGCTGAGCGTCGTCGGCCTGGCGATCTCGACCGCGATCATGATGCAGACCGGCACCGACGCTATCGGCTCCAATGGCATCCCCGCCTGGGTGTGGATGTTCGGCGCCGGCGTCGTTGGTCTCGTGACGAGCATCGCCTTCGTCTACATCACGCAGTACTACACAGCCGGTGGCTGGCGTCCGGTCAAGGAGATCGCGGAAGCGTCCCGAACCGGCCCGGCGACGAACATCATCTCGGGTACGGCTGTCGGCTTCGAGACGACTCTCGTCACCGCCCTCACGATCGGCGTGGCGATCATCGCCAGCGCGTTCCTGGGCTCGCAGGCCAACCTGATCAATGAGAACGGTGACAACGTCGGCGCCATCTTCGGCACCGCCGTTGCGACCATGGGCATGCTCATGACCACGGCCTACATCCTGGCCATGGACACCTTCGGCCCGATCACCGACAACGCCGGCGGCATCGCCGAGTTCGCCAAGGCTGAAGGAGGCGCACGTGAGATCACCGACCGCCTCGACGCAGTCGGCAACACGACCAAGGCACTCACCAAGGGCTACGCGATCGCCTCGGCGAGCCTCGCCGCGTTCCTGCTCTTCAGCGCCTACATCGACAAGGTCAACCTGATCCTCCAGCGCCAGATCGACGCAGGCACCCGTGCCGCGGGTTCGCTGCTCACGTCGGTGAACCTGGCGGACGTCCAGGTCTTCATCGCCGCCCTCATCGGCGCCATGCTCGCGTACTTCT
>DASQLS010000255.1:0-3650 GCA_035629915.1 Candidatus Limnocylindrales bacterium
CTGGTCGAGCGCGACGAGATCGGGAGCACCGGCGTAGGCCCACGCCACGCCGTTGGCCCGGCCTTCGCGGAACGAGTGCCAATGACCCAGCGCGAGATAGTCGAGGCCGCTGGCGCCGACCTCGGCGTCGGTGAACGAAACTTCGTCCTGATCGAAACGCCCCGGCACCGCGAATGAGCCGTGGACCATGCCCACCTTCCACTTGCCGGTCGCACCGTCGGCCATTCCGAGCAGCGGGCTCTGCGGCGCTCGCTTGGTCGGGAACACCCTGGCCACGACAGAAAGTCCGAGGTGCTCGAACTCCACCCGCGGCCGGCTGTCGGTAAGCACCGTCAAAAGGTCACTGCCTGCCGGTGCGCCGGCCATCGTGGCCATGTCGAAGATGCGGTAGATGGAGCCTGCCTCGTAGCAATCGTGCGTGCCCGGGATGATGACCACTGGGATCTGCCGCGCGACGGCCTTGCCGAGCTCGGTCGCCGCGCGCTCGACGGAGCGGCGCGGCTGGCTGTTCGAGTCAAACAGGTCGCCGCAGATGAGCACCGCGTCGACCTTCTCGGCAATGGCCAGGTCGATGGCCTTCTGAAACGCCGTGAACTGGCGCTCGCGTTGCGCGGCGGCAGCCGGGCCCATGTCGTCGTGGCGGGCTCCAAGGTGCACGTCGGCCATCTGCAAAAGACGAGGCATGAGTCGGATCGATCTCCCGGAACTGGTGACGCGGCGCGCCACCCCAATGATGCCATCCGGCGGTCAGGTGCTGACCATAGGACGGAAGGCCTAACCGGGGTGCGGTGGGTGGGCGCATCTCGTCGCCCTTTTGCGCGCGGTGCTAGGCTTTTGGCCATTACCGGTGCGCCCCAGTTCAGGGACCCTCGGCAGAGCACCTGGTTCGCGCGGCGCCCGGCGTTGTTGGTTCCGACGCCACGCCCCACCCGCTCTGGCCGACCTCCTGTGACCAGCATCGGCAGGTACATCTTCTATTTCTGACCAGGAGGTCCAGGCTGGTGTCCTATACAGATCGAACGCTGACGTGCGCCGACTGCGGCGTGGAGTTCATCCACTCCGCCGCCGACCAGGAGTTTTACGCGCAGAAAGAGTTCGCATCCGATCCGAAGCGCTGCCCGAGCTGCCGCGCCTCGCGCCGAGCGATGCGCGACACGAGTGGCTTCGACGTTCGCGAGATCGGCGGCCCGCGCGGCTACGAGCGTGGCGACTACCGACCGGCACGCGAGTACTTCGCGGTCATCTGTTCCAAGTGCGGCAATGCCGCCCAGGTGCCCTTCAAGCCGCGTATGGACCGTCCCGTCTACTGCTCCGACTGCTTCCGCGACGTTCAGGCCAGCTAAGGCACCCACGCCCCACGGGCGCAACGTCGCGGCAGGATTAGACTCTCGGTTCGACACACCGAGGAGACGCCTGCCCAATGACTGAGACGATCGAACGGCCGCGGCTGAAGATCACCTACGCCACGCTGCGCAACGACAACGATGAGCTGCACGCCGAGTTCGAGAAGGGTCTCGAACAGGCGCGCCAGATGCTCGGCCAGAGTCACCGCAACTTCATCGGCGGCTCGGAGCGCGACGGCGAGGGCACGTTCGAGAAGCGCTCGCCGATCGACGGATCGCTCATCGGGACGTTCGCCAAGGGCACACGGATAGACGTCCAGGACGCGATCGCTGCGGCGCGCGCCGCCTTCCCGGCCTGGTCAGATCGGCCGTGGCAAGACCGCGTGGCAGTCCTTCGTCGCGTGGCCGACATCATCAGCGAGCGCCAGATGGTCTTCGCCGCGCTGCTCGCCATGGAGGTCGGCAAGAACCGGCTCGAGGCACTTGGCGACGTCGAGGAGACGGCCGACCTCATCCGCTGGTCATGCGACATGGTCGAGCAGAACCAGGGCTTCGACCATCCGATGGGCAACCTCGGCGACCCGAGTGTGCACACCCGCTCCATCCTCAAGCCGTACGGCGTGTGGGCAATCATCAGCCCGTTCAACTTCCCCTTCGCGCTGAGCGGCGGACCATCGGGCGGTGCGCTGGTGGCCGGCAACACGGTCGTGTACAAGCCCTCGTCCGACGCTCCGCTGGCGGGCGTATGCCTCGTCCAGGCGATGCGCGACGGCGGCGTGCCCGACGGTGTCTTCAACATGGTTGCCGGACCGGGTGAGACCGTTGGCGCCGAGCTGCAGGAGAACGACGGCGTCGACGGAATCCTGTTCACCGGCTCGTTCGAGGTCGGCTTCGACCTCTATCGCCACTTCGCCAAGCAGTTCCCAAAGCCGGTCATCGTCGAGATGGGCGGCAAGAACCCGGCGATCGTGACCAGCAGCGCCGATCTCGACAAGGCGGCCGAGGGCGTGATGCGCAGTGCGTTCGGCCTCAGCGGCCAGAAGTGCTCGGCGAACAGTCGGGTGTACGTCGAGCGCCCGGTCTACGACCAGTTCACGCAGCTGCTTGCCGACAAGGCCAAGGCGATCTCCGTCGGCGACCCGATCGATCGCGACAACTGGATGGGCCCGGTCATCAACCAGCGCGCCCTGGCGCGCTACGAGGACGCGGTAGCCGAGGCGCGCCACGACGGCCGTATCGTCGCCGGCGGCGAGCGACTGCTGGACGACGGCCTCGACAAGGGCTACTTCGTTGCTCCGACCGTCGTTGCCGACCTGCCCAAGGAGCATCGCCTCTTCCGGGATGAGCTGTTCCTGCCCTTCGTCGCAGTGGCGCCGGTCGACTCGGTCGACGAGGCGCTCGACCTGGCCAACGACAGCAACCTGGGCCTGACCGCCGGCATCTACTCCGGGGACCAGGCCGAGATCGACAAATTCCTGAAGCGCATCGAGGCCGGCGTCGTCTATGCCAACCGGCGCGCAGGCTCGACCACCGGCGCATGGCCGGGCGTCCAGCCGTTCGGCGGCTGGAAGGGCTCGACCGCGACCGGCAAGTCCGGCGGCGGCCTGTACTACGTCCAGCAGTTCATGCGCGAGCAGTCGCAGACAATCGTCGACTGACTGGTTGCACGCCGCGCGGCGTGCAGTAACCTCCGCACGTCGCTGACTCAGCGGAGGGAACTTGGACATTTCGGGGTGTGGCTGGCGCCTGTTGGTCGCGCTGACCCTGACAATCGTGGTCGCGTGTACGGCAACCGCCGAGCCCGCGCCACTTGCGGCGACGTCCGCGACGCCGCCGTCAACCTCTGATCTCGTCTCAGCGACGGCCGAGCCACCCGCTTTCAGTGCCAGCCCCGATCCGAGTCCGCGCGTCAGGCCGACGGCAGCTGGCGGGCCGCCATTGGAGCCCGCGCCGACCGCCACCCCTGCCCTGCCGGCCGCTCCGGCGCCGACGGATCTGCCGCCGCCGACCGTTCGCTTGATGGCCGTCGGCGATGTGATGCTTGCCCAGTCGATCGGCCGGCGGATCGTCCGCAAGGGCCCGCTGGCACCATGGAAGAAGGTCGTCCCGTACTTCGACCGGGCCGATCTCGTGGTCGCCAACCTCGAATGCACCATCTCCAACCGCGGCACGGCGTGGCCCAAGACGTTCACCTTCCGCGCCCCGATCAAGGCGGCCGACTCGCTCGTCGCGGCGGGCATCGATGTCGTCAGCCTGGCCAACAACCACGCCCTCGACTACGGCATCCCGGCCTTCGAGGACACGATG
>DASQLS010000256.1:0-4772 GCA_035629915.1 Candidatus Limnocylindrales bacterium
AACCCTGCCGCGTAAGCGCGTGTTCAGCGGCCTCGCGCCCGGTTCGTACACCGTCACTCAGCAGCCGCGTGCGGGCTGGAGCCTGAGCTCGTTGACGTGCCCGGCCGGCCACGAGGTGGATTTGGCGAACGGCACAGTGACGGTCAACCTGTTGCCCGGCGACCAGGTCACTTGCACATTCAAGAGTGCCGGCCGCCGACCCGATGCGCGCATCGCCGTGACCACCGGGACGTTCAAGGGTGACAACTTCTACGCCACGTCGCCGGTCAAGAAGCAGACTCAGCGATGGGACGGCGCGCCGGCCGGCCAGACGCTCGACTTCGTGGTCGGCCTGCAGAACGACAGCCAGTTGAACGACTCGTTCACGGTCAAGAGCGTCGAGACGGGATCGTCCGCGATCACCGTCGCCTACCTCGTGAACAACGTCGATGTGACGCCGAGCGTGCTGGCCGGGACGTACACGACTCCCAATCTGGCGCACAACGCGTCGGTCATGATGGTCGTCCGTGTGACGGTCGCTCCCAGCGCGCCTGCCGCGATCAAGATGAAGGTCGTCGTCACCCAGAAATCGACCAGCGTCACCTCGCGCACCGACGTGGTACGGGCGGTCATAACGCGCTGACTAACTAGCGCTACCGAATCGTCGGGCTGGGCAGGCTTGGCGAGGTGGTCTACCATCCTGCAGAAGCAGGAGGACCGCCGTGCGCATCGCCCCAGCGATGCTGGCCCTGATTGCCAGCTTGTTCGCATTGCCGTTTGCCGTGCCCGTACAACCGGTCGCCGCGGCTAATGGTCATTGCACTAACTGGTCGTCGATCAGCCAGCCGCCAACATCTATCAAGGTTTACCGAGTCAACGAGGGCTTCGTCGAGACCGTCGACTTCAAGCATTACGTGATGAACGTCGCAGCCCGTGAATGGAACGTCGAGCAGACGCAGCTTCGGCTCGCGGGGGCTCACGCTGTCAAGCAATACGCCTGGTATCACGTGCTCCACTACCGCGGCGGCAAGTACAACGGACGCTGCTATGACGTTCGCGACACGACCGCGGACCAGCTGTTCGCCAACAAGCCCGCTAGTCAGATTCCCGACCGGATCCGGAATGCCGTTAACAACACCTGGACCTGGCACCTGCACCGTGACGGCAAGCTGCCGATGACCGGCTACCGTCGCGGCGAAGATGTCGGCTGTGGCCAGAACGGCGGCTATCGGCTCATGGTTCGATCAGCCCGCCGCTGCGCGGAGCAGGGTTGGAGCGCCGAGCGGATCCTCGAGAAGTACTTCACCGCCACGCTCAAGGGCGCGTCGGAGTAAGACCGCACAGATGATTACCCCCTCGGCGACAGCCGAAGGGGTCGTGCGCGATGACGATCGCGAATCAGGCGGCGATCAGTCGTTGCCGAACATGCCCTTGATCGAGTCGACCACGCCACTGCCGGCGTCCTTGGCCGCACCGGCGGCACCTGAGGCGGCGTCGGACGCCTTGCCCGCGGCCGAACCCGCCGCGCCGGTCGCTGCACCGGCGGCGCCACTGGCCGCGTCGCCGACCTTGCCCGCAGCGCCACTGAGCATATTGCCGAGGTCGGGCACGGCCGTCGTCAACTGATTCATCACGTCGGCCGGGAGCTTGTCCTTCAGGAAGCCCATCACCGTTGCGACGGCGGCCGATGCCTGGTCGGATGTCAGGCCAACCTTGTTGGTGAGTTCATTGATCAGATCGCTCATAGCGGGAACCACCTCTTGGTGCGGCGATCGGCCCTACGGCGCGAACCGATTCAGGTCCGACCCTACGCCCGCCCCTCGAGCACTGACAAGCGTGCACGCATCACCACGGATCCAGGCGACACCACGGCAGCGCGACGCCGGTGGTCTACGATGCCAGCGGTGTTCCTCGGAACTGAGGGGCACCGTTGACGGCCCTCGGTCTAGCCGCCGGGGGCCGTCGTGCTGCCCGCTCACGTTGCAGGTTCGCCTAGCACTCAAGGCGGTTCTACACGGGACCTGCGGTCAATGGATCGCAAGCCGGGGCGCGCCGATCCTCGGCCCGAACGGCATCGTCTGATGCCGAACGGAGGAACGAATCAATGAGCGCAAGTGTCGTAGACCGAGCGTGGTCCTGGCGAAGCTTCGTGTGGGCCGGCGTCATCGCATCGCTGCTCGCCTGGGCGTGGGTCTGGTTCCGCGTTGGTGGCGCATCGGCGGTGATGATGCTCTTCGCGTTCGCGGCGGTCGTGCTCGCGTATCGCGGCGTGGCCGGCGTACGCATCGCCATGGTCGGACTCATCGTGGTCGGTTTCACGATGTTCCTGGCCAGCCTCTACTGGACATACACGCTGCTGCTGCAGGGCAACCAGGCCGTCACCGCTCTGGACGTCGTGACGGTTGCCGTCTTCCCCATGGTTGCGGCCGTTGTGCTGCTGCTCGGCTCTGTTGCCGGCTTCCGACACGTTGGAGCAACAACCGCCACCGCCTAGGCGCGAGCGTAGGTGACAAAGCGTCCTTGACGCTGCTGTCGACTGACCGCTCCGCATCGCTCGAGGCAGTACACCGCGCGCATCGCCAACCGCTTTGAGCGTCCGGTTGCTGCCACGATGTCGGCCGTGGTGAACGGCTCGGGCAGACCGGCCGGAAGCAGGGCCAGCAGGTCGGCCGGCGTGTCGATCCGCCTCGTTTCGATCACGTCGATCAAGCGGCGGTCGAGACGCCACCATTCGCGCGGGTAGCGGAAGCGCGCACCTGCGGGAACGGGACCGCGGATCTCTTCCTCGCGGATAAGGGCGAGCTCGATTCGAAAATTGCTCTCGGCGACGAGCGCCGGGATGGAAACGAGCTGCTCAAAGAGGTCCAGGGCGAGGCCTCGTTTCGGCGACCGCCGCCGACGCAGGATCTCGCCGTGCTCATCGACCAGGACGAGCCAGCGCTCGATTGCGATCGGGTACACGAGGAGCACGCGGTGCGTGCCGCTCAGGCGCTCCAGCTTCCGCCTGGCCGAGCTGAAGCTCGCCGTCTGGATCTCGACCAGCTCGCCGCTACCCACAACATCGATCACGAAGCCGTCGACGAGGGCCTCGACCTGTGCACCCGGAATGGCCGCTGCGTATCCCGCTTTCAGGGCGGCGTGGAGCGAGCCCTCGCGATAGGTCGTGAACGTCGACATGAGGCTTACTTATCGCAGATTCGGGTCGGCGAGGTTGGACGCTGAGCGTCCATCTGCAAACGACGTGCCCCCTGAGCAACCGCTGGTACCCATTCGCTGATCAGTACGCCGCTCGGTATCAGCACGGTTTCCAGCACGGCGGCCCCGGGTGTTCAATTCGGGCAACTGGTGACGGGGGCTTGGGGGTTACGCCACGCGGCGGAGGCGCACGATGCCCAAAGGATTGACACTCGGATCCGTTGCCCTGGCCATCGCACTGGCATTGCTGGTGCCGGCCACCACAGTCGCAGCAAGTCCGTTTCGCTACACAGTGCTCAGGAGCGAATGCCTCCCGAACTACTCCCAGGATCCGATCCAGGGTGACATCTATATGAAGGTAAAGGTCAAGGAGGTTGGGCTCTCGGGAGCCAACTACTTCAGGGTCCGCACAACGGTGAAGTTCAAGTTTCCGGGCAACACTCGCTGGACCCTGTACGAGGACTCCGGCTGGCAGTATTCGCGCTCTTTCGTGAATGACTCAGAGAGCTGGTATCACGTCCGCACTGGGATAGCGCCGTACTGGTGGAACTACCCGTTCCGCATGGTGATGAAGGTGCAGGTGCGGTCCGATACGCAGGGCCTGCTCTCTGAGGCCAGTTTCAGCCAGACGTGCACAGGCAACGTGGGTTGATGCGCCAACGCAGTGTCGATTGTCGGGGGAGGTTTCCGTGCTTAACCCGATGAACCTCGTAGGGCTCCTGCTTCTCGTTGCCGTGGTAGCCGTCTTCGTGTTCTTGATTCGACGCGGTGGAACGTCCCGGACGATCGGACTCGGTCTGCTCATCCTGCTGACCTGGCTCATCTCATGTGGTGTGATCTCGGCCTTCTGGTATGAGCGGGAAGGCAACCTCAATGTCTGGCTGATCTCGTTGCTGGCGCTGATCCCGACCATCGTGATCGGCACCTTGGCCTCGTACTTCAGCCGCCACGCACGATCGGCGTAAGACCTTCCCGTTGGCGCGTGGGCTCCCATGTCCAAATTCCGACTTGCTCCGTCGCCCGCCATTGACCCAACGCGATTGCAATGAAGTCCCGGGGTCCGTGATGGCGACAACGATCCAACTAGCGCTCTAATGCGAGCAAGGCTGGTCTCGCGTCCAATCGTCGGGGCCAGCCGACCAGCTAGCTGCCGGGAGGACGGATTCACCGCGATGAGTCGCTGGACCATCACCATCCTCGGGGACACCGCGGACAACCCCGAGAAGCTGGCCCGGAAGTTGCGCCGAGTTGCCCGAGCGGCGGCGGCAAAGGCGATCGACCTCGGCCTCGACGTTGATGGCGCAGTAACCGGCGGTGGCGCCCCGTCCGCAGAGGCGGTCGAGAAAGAGCGCGGATCCCGAAAACCTTAGCTCTCGCGCTCGGCTTGCTTGAGCTCGTCGTCGCTTATCACCGGGCGATCGGCGTCGGCAGTGTTGCCAGTCGGCGTGAAGCGCAGACCCTCCATGTACGGGGTCGGCTTCTTGCGCCGGTAGTCGAGAAACTCCTTCTTGTAGTAGTCGCGCGCGCCAGCCGCGTCACGCTCACCGGTGACGATGTCATGGGCCAGGTTGATGGCCAGGAAGTTCGCCTGCTCGTCG
>DASQLS010000257.1:0-3564 GCA_035629915.1 Candidatus Limnocylindrales bacterium
GAGACGCTGGAAGCGCAGCTCGGCTTCACTGAGCATCCGTTCGCAGCGCCGCTGGAGCAGCACTCCCTGCTCGAAAAGCGCAATCGAATCCTCCAGCGGCAGATTGCCCGCCTCGAGCTTTTCGACGACCGACTTGAACTCGGTCAGCGCCTTGTCGAACGGCAGTGCCGAAATGCGTTGGCGCTCGGCATCGAGCCTAGTCGCCGGCGTTGCTTCGCTCACGACTCGGAGTCTCGCACCGATTCGACCCGCGCGCCGACCTCACCCCGCTGGAGCCGGACGGTTATGGGGTCACCCGATTTGACGGTCCTCGAATCGCGCAGCACGGCGCCGGTGGGCCCACGGACGATGGAGTAGCCGCGTTCCAGCGTTGCGTACGGGCTAAGTGCGCCGAGGGCGGCCGATTGACGGGCGAACTCCGCTCGCGCCGAGGTGATGCGTCCCGCGACGAGCGCAGGCAGCTCGTCCCCTGCCCGATCCAGCGTCGTTCGGTCGATCTCCAGCCGGCGGCGTATCAATCGTGCGGCACGGTCCAGGAGCAGGCCGACTCGTTCACGATCGGCAGTGATCTGGGCCTGCGGGTGTCGTCCTTCGAGTGCGCGCGTCTCGGTGTTAAGCAGCTGGCGGCGATCGGCCAGCGACCGGGCCATTGAGCCGTTCAGCCGCGTCCCAAGCTGCGCGACGCGTGCCTGCTCATCGGCTCGCGACGGAACGATCAGCTCTGCGGCCACGGACGGCGTGGCGGCTCTGACGTCGGCTGCGAACTCGGCCAGCGTCACGTCTGTTTCGTGGCCAACACCGACGACCACCGGACACGGGTGTGCCGCGATCGCGCGAACTACCGCCTCGTCGTTGAACGGCCACAGGTCCTCGAGCGAGCCGCCCCCGCGGGCGAGGATGATCACGTCCGTTGCGCGGCCGGTCTCCTCGTCCGTCCAACGCGCCACTCTGCGCATGGCGGCGACGATCGTCGGCGCCGCGCCCTGACCCTGGACCTGGCACGCGGACACCACCACTCGCGCGAGCGGCCATCGGCGGGCGATGACGCGCCGAATGTCGTGCAGGACCGCGCCGTTCAGGCTCGTGACGACTCCGATGTTGAGCGGCATCGGCGGAAGCGGCCGCTTCCTCGAGGCCTCGAACAGCCCCTCAGCGGCAAGCTTGGCCTTGAGTGCCTCGAATCTGAGCGCAAGGTCGCCGAAGCCGGACGGCTGCAGGCTGCGCACGTAGAGCTGGTACGTCCCCTGCGGCTCGAACACGTCGAGGCTGCCGTTGGCCACAAGGCGCAGCCCGGTGCGGGCCTCGAACGGCATCATCAGCCGGTCGTCGCGGAAGATCACACAGCGCAACTGGGCGCGCTCGTCCTTGAGCGTGAAGTAGCAGTGACCAGCGGCGCTGATGCTGACCTGGCCCACCTCGCCCTCGACCCACACGTCCCTCAGCCGTGGCGCGGTGCGCAGCGTTGTCTTGACCAAGCCGGTCAGCTCGGCGACCGACATGATCGGGAGGCTGGCCGCCTGAGACTCGGGCCGCATCGGCTCAATGGGACGGTTCGTCGGCTCCCTCATAAGTTGATTGTGAGCCACGACTGAGTCGCTGGGTGACTCATACGTCCGTCGTGGAGCGACAACACGTCGATACGGTGCCTGTCGGCGGGCAGATGAACCGCGCCGTGACTCAAATGTCGGCGGAAGGGCTCAGCAACGCGGATTCGGCAGGTCAACGGAGTGTTCGGCGGACGATTGAGTCGCTGGGTGACTCAACAGCGAACGCGGTCAGACGCGGGTCTGGTATTCGCCGTTGCGGGTGTCGATGCGGATCGTGTCGCCGACGCCGACGAACAGCGGCACCTGGACGACGAGGCCGCTCTCGGTGGTCGCCGGCTTGCGCGCGCCGCTCTGGGTATCGCCGGCGAAGCCCGGCTCGGTGTCGACGACCTTCTGCTCCACGGTCACCGGCAACTCGACGCCGATCGTCTCGGTCTCGTAAGTGGTGCGGTCGAGGGTCATGCCGTCGGTCAGGTACTGCGCGGCCTCGCCAAGCTTCTCGGCAGTCAGCGAGAACTGCTCATACGACGTGCTGTCCATGAAGTGAAAGTCGTCGCCGTCGCGGTACAGGAACTGGACCTGGCGCTGCTCGAGGTAGGCGCGGGGCCATTTCTCCCCGGCCTGGAAGGTCTTCTCGACGGTCTGGCCGCGCTTGACGTTGCGCAGCTTGATGCGCACCTGGGCCGAACCGCGGCCCATCTTGATGTGGTGGTACTCGAGCACCTGCCAGATCTCGCCATCGAGTTCGATGACGATTCCGCGCTTGAGCTCTCCTGTCGAAATCACGGCCGAATGCTAGCCGAAGATCTCGGGTTACCCGACAACCGTCACCTCGCGCGAAAACATGGTCAGTCGCTCGATTCGGCCGGCCTCGGTGTCGAACAGCACCAGGTCCTCGATGCGCACGCCCATCACGTCGTCGAGATAGACGCCCGGTTCGACCGAGAAGACCGTCGGTGAGGGCAGTGGCGTCTCGGGCGCGGAGACCCCAAGGGACGGCATCTCGTGCGTGGCGAGGCCGATGCCGTGGCCCAGCCCGTGGCCGTAGTGGTCGCCATGGCCGGCATTGCGGATGACGTCGCGCGCAACGCCGTCGATGGCACGGCCGTTTGGGCGCTCCCCGGCGGCAATGGCGTGCGCCAGCGCATCGATCGATGCCTGCTGCGCACGCGCCACCAGCGCGTAGATCTCGAGATCCTCGGCCCGCGGGTCACCCACGAACAGAGTCCGGGTCATGTCCGATCGGTAGCCGGCAACCTGCGCGCCGAAGTCGAACAGCAGAACTTCGCCGGCCGCGATTCGGCGCGTACCGGGCGAGCCGTGGGGAAGTGCGGCACGCGGCCCGGACAGGCACGCGACATCGAAGGCGAGCGCCTCGGCGCCGTTGCTGCGCATCTCCCACTCGAGGCTCAAGGCCAGCTCTGCCTCGGTCGTCCCGGGTCCGATCGACGGCAACAGGCGCTCGAGTGCCGCGTCTGCGACCGCGCAGGCCGACGCGATCCGCTCGATCTCCGATGGCTCCTTGACCTGCCGCTGCTGTTCGACCCAGTTCTCGATCGGCACCAGCTCGACATCGGGCGCGGCGGCGGCCAAGCGCTGCCACATCGCCTGGCTCACGAAACCTGCCTCGACCGCGACCCGACGCGCGCCACCCGCGTCGGCGAGCAGCTCCGGCCAGCGCGTCACGAGGTCGTTGTAGACCCGTTCGACTCGCGCGCCGGCACACTGCTCACGCGCCTGGACCGTGTAGCGCGAGTCGGCGAAGACGACCACCTCGTCCGCGGAGACGAGGAACTGGCCCGAGTTGCCGGCCACCTTCTCCTCGCCCTCTGCCAGCTCGAGGCCGGTCAGGTAGCGGATGTTCTCGCGACGCACTCCGAAGTAGGCGTCGATCCCCTCCTCCGCCATCCGCTGCCGGAGCACCGACAGGCGGAGTGGCCGAGCCACCGCATCGGCGTCGCGCCAGCGCTGCAGGTCGGCCTCCGAAGGCGGACCGGGGACGCGGGTCAGGATCTCG
>DASQLS010000258.1:0-9238 GCA_035629915.1 Candidatus Limnocylindrales bacterium
GCTGGATGATCAAGATGCGCCTCGCCGACCCGGAGGCCGCCAGCCAGCCCTCGGAGCGTCTGCTGGACGCCGAGGCATACCGTCAGCTGATTCAGACGACCTGACCGGCCGACCTATCGCTCGATCAGACCGATGACCTACGGTCCGCACACCACGACCGATCGCCAGGAGATGCTCGCTGCGCTGGGCATCGAGTCCGTCGACGAGCTATTTGCCGATATCCCGGCCGCGATGCGCGCCAAGGGCCTCGACCTGCCGCCGGCCGAGGACGAGCTTTCGCTTGCTCAGCGGCTCGAAGCCCTGGCCGGGCGAAATCGGGTGGGGATGGCAACCTTTCTCGGCGCCGGCGCCTACCGCCACCACATTCCGCCGACGGTCGACCAGATCCTGTCGCGCGGCGAGTTCTATACCTCTTATACGCCATACCAGCCCGAGATCAGCCAGGGCACGCTGCAGACGATCTACGAGTACCAGTCGCTGATTGCCGAGCTGACCGGTCTTGACGTCGTGTCCGCGTCTCACTACGACGGTGGCGCCGCAACCGCCGAGGCGGCGCTGATGACCGTTCGCGCCACACGCCGTGAGCGGGTGCTGGTCAGCCGCGCGGTTCATCGCCACTTCGTCGACACGACACGGACCTACTTCGAAGGCGGCCAGATGACGCTGGACGAGCTGCCCACGCTGGACGACGGCACGACCGATCTGGCCGCGCTCGAGCGTGAGCTTGCGGATCCCGAGCGGCCTGTCGCGGGCGTGATCCTCGGCCAGCCCAACGCCTTCGGCATTCTCGAGCCGATGGCCGAGGCGGCCTCGCTCGCTCACGCGGCCGGCGCACTGTTCGTCGCTGTCGTCGAGCCGGTCTCGCTCGCCGTCCTGGCACCGCCCGCCGAATACGAGGCCGATATCGCAGTCGGCGAGGGCCAGCCACTCGGCATCGCGCTCCAATACGGCGGCCCCTACCTCGGCCTGCTCGCGTCGCGAGCCGACCTCGTTCGCCAGGTGCCGGGCCGCCTGGTCGGCCGGACCACGGACATCGACGGGCGGCGCGCATATGTAATGACCCTGCGCGCGCGCGAACAGGACATCAGGCGCGACAAGGCGGCGAGCAACATCTGCACCAACCAGGCGCTGTGCGCCCTGGCCGCGACCGTCTATCTCGCCACGCTCGGCCCGCACGGGCTGCGCGACGTTGCCGCATTGGGCGCAGCGCGCGCCCGTGACCTGGAGCTGGCACTGGCCGACGCGGGCGCGCCGCGACTCCACTCCGGGGAGTACCTCAACGAGTTCGCGGTCCGCGTTCCCGACGCTCCGCGCGTCCATGCCGCGCTGCTCGAGCGCGACATCGTCGCCGGCCTGCCGCTCGCCGAGTGGTATCCGGACGATCCCGAGCTGAGCGACGCCCTATTGGTCTGCGCCACTGAAGTGACCACCGCCGACGAGATCAGCCGATTCTCAGCCGCGCTGCGCGAGGTGATCGGGTGACCGCCGTCGGCGAACCCGATGTCCGCGTGGAGGCGGCCAGTTCGGCAAATGGTGCGCCTGCCGGTGAATCGGGTGTCCGACAGGTAGTCGGGCCCGGCCTGCAACCAACGTTGGCCGAGCTGTCCCGTCCCGGCCGCGGCAGCTCCAAGGTTCCTCATCCACCGGCCGACGCCATGGACCGGATCTCGGCGACCCACCGGCGCGCTCAGCCGCTCGGCCTGCCCGAGCTGAACGAGCCCGAGGTCATTCGTCACTTCGTGAACCTGTCGCAGCTCAACTACAGCGTCGACACCGGTTTCTACCCGCTCGGCTCGTGCACGATGAAGTACAACCCCAAGATCAACGAGTGGGCGGCGCGGCTGCGCGGCTTCGCCGCGCTCCACCCGCTGGCGCCGGATGACACGGCCCAGGGCACGCTCGAGATGCTGTGGGAGCTCGAACAGTGGCTGGCCGAGATCAGCGGCATGGCCGCGGTCACGCTGCAGCCCGCCGCAGGGGCGCACGGCGAGCTGACCGGCATCCTGATGATCCGTGCCTACCACCACTCTCGTGGCGACACCGAGCGCAACGAGGTCATCGTGCCCGACTCGTCGCACGGCACGAACCCGGCCACAGCCTCGATGGCCGGCTTCAAGACAGTGACGATCAAGTCGGACGAGGCGGGCCAGGTCGATCTCGCCGCGCTGCGCGCGGCGCTCGGCCCGCGCACCGCCGCCGTGATGCTCACCAACCCGTCGACGCTCGGCCTGTTCGAGAAGGGCATCGAGGCACTGCTGGACGCGGTCCACGGCGCCGGCGCGCTGGCCTACATGGACGGCGCGAACATGAATGCCGTGCTGGGCAAGTTCAGGCCCGGTCGCGCCGGCTTCGACGTGATGCACTTCAACACGCACAAGACCTTCTCGACGCCGCACGGCGGGGGAGGGCCGGGCGCCGGTCCGGTCGCGGTCAACGAGAAGCTGGTCCCGTTCCTGCCGTGGCCGCGCGTGCTGCGCACGCCGCCGAGCGACGGGCCCGGCGATGCGCGCTTCCGCCTGGAGCGACGCGGAGAGCGGCCCGCGTCGATCGGCCGCGTTCGGTCATATCAGGGCAGTGTCGGTGTCCTCGTGCGCGCGTACGCCTACATGCTGGCGCACGGCGGTGAGGGCCTGGAGCAGGTCAGCGAGGACGCGGTTCTGGCCGCCAACTACCTCAAGCAGCGCGTCAGAGGCGCCTATCAGGTGCCCTACGCCCAGGTTTCGAAGCACGAGTTCGTTGCGTCGGCGCAGGAGATCCGTGCCCGGACCGGCGTGCGCATGCTCGACATCGCCAAGCGGCTGATCGACTACGGCTTCCACCCGCCGACGATCTACTTCCCGCTCACGGTCGAGGAGGGGATGCTGGTCGAGCCGACCGAGACCGAGTCACGCGAGACGCTCGACGCCTTCGCCGATGCCCTCATCGCGATCGCGGCCGAGGCTGAGCGCGACCCGGAGCTGGTGCGCGGCGCACCCTATGACTCGCCCGTTCGGCGGCTCGACGAGGCTACCGCGGCTCGCCAACCCGACCTGCGCTGGCGCCCGATGACCGGTGCGGAGCCCGTCTGCCCGCAGTAGCGCACGCTCATCACGCTGCGTGGATTGCTTAAGAACGCGCAACTTGTTGACACCCGGTCAAAGCACCGACCTATAATCCCGGCGCCCAGACACTGCGTGGGAGACGTTCGTGCACGCGCGAAACGTGACGCGGTCGGGGCGAATTGAGATCAGAGGCCGCCAGGACGGCGGCCCAGACTCGAAGAGGAGGAACGACGCCGATGAGTCTTCGGACTCGCCGATTGCTGGTCTTGCCAGCAACACTCATGCTCCTGGTGGTCGCCTGTACGGGCGGCACGCCGACCCAGGCCCCAGCTACTGGCACCCCGGCCGCGACGGCTTCGGGCGCCCCCACGGACGCTCCTTCGGGCGCCCCCAGCGACGCGCCGAGCGACGCTCCTTCGGACGCCCCCAGCGACGCGCCGAGCGACGCTCCTTCGGACGCGCCGAGCGACGCCCCCAGCGACGCGCCCAGTGGTCAGCCCGGCGGAGTGTTCCGCATGTACCTGGGCGATCTCGACCCGCCGACCATGGACCCGAACGCGGCTGAGGACTCTCAGTCGATCTCGCTCCTGTCGGCGCTGCATCGTGGCCTGATGTACTTCACGCCTGAGTTGGGCACCGAGCCGGCACTGGCCGAGACGGTCACCAACAACGAGGACTTCACGGAGTTCACGTTCACGCTGAAGCCAGGTATCACCTACAGCGACGGGACCCCGATCACTGCCCAGGACTTCGTCTACAGCTGGCAGCGACTGGTCACCCCGAGCCTTGCCAACCCGTACGGCTACCTGCTGTGCATCGTCGAGGGCGTCGACACCCTGCTCGCTTCGTGCGGCGCAGAGGCTGACGGTTCCGACGAGGATGCCGCCAACATCGGCGTTGCGGCGCCCGACGACAGCACGTTCGTCGTCACCCTCAACACCCCGGCGACGTTCTTCCTGAGCATCGCTTCGATGTGGCCGACTGTGCCGCTCAACCAGGCTTGGGTTGAGAGCGCACCGTTCGGTGAGGCCGCTGGTTACATCTCGTCAGGCCCCTACATGCTGACCGACTGGCAGCACAACAGCCTGATGGTGATGGAGCCGAATCCGAATTGGGTCGGCACCGCGGCACTGTCCACGATCGAGATGAACATTGGTGGCGATCCTGATGCCGCCTTCGCGAGCTTCGAGCAGGGCCTCCTGGACTCCGTCCCGGTCCCCGGCACCCAGCTTCGCCGCGTGCTCGACGATCCTTCGTACGCCGAGAACTACACGCTCATCCAGCAGGCCCAGCAGGCGATCACGTACTACGGCTTTGCCACGTGCGTCCAGCCCGCAGATGCCTGCCCGCCGAGCGATGCAACGGCTGATGGCCGAGGCCCGACCTCGAACCAGAACTTCCGCATCGCCCTTACTCACGCCATCGACAAGCAGCAGTTCATCGATCTGACGTTCGGTGGTACCGGCCAGATCGCGAACAGCTTCGTCATGCCGGGCCTGCTCGGATACCAGGGCGACGATTTCCAGAGCCCCTATCCGTTCGATCCCGCATTGGCCGCCACGGCCATGACCACCGCGCTCACCGAGATGGGCGTTGAGGACACGGACGGCGACGGCGCGGTTACCGCCGCTGATGTCGGTACGATCACCTTCGGCTACAACAGCAACGCCGGCCACCTGCCGCGCGTCGTCAACCTGGCCGAGCAGTGGCGCACCAACCTCGGCTTCACCGAGGAGCAGTTCCAGCTGATTGGTACTGACTTCGCTACGTTCCTCCAGCAGCGGCAGGCCGGCGAGTACGGCATCTCCCGCAACGGTTGGGGCGCAGACTTCCCGCACCCGCACAACCAGCTGTCGGGCTTGTTCACGTGCAACGGCACGAACAACGACGAGCAGTGGTGCGACGAGTCGTTCGACGACCTGATCAATCAGGGCGCTCAGACGACCGATCAGGATGAGCAGGATCAGATCTACAGGGATGCTGAGACGATCCTGCTCGAGGCCGCGGCAATGCTGCCGCTGCGCTTCGGCAACGTCACCTACCTGGTTCAGCCGTGGGTTCAGGGCCTCCAGCCCACCGCGTCTGACCACCAGAACATCGGTGACGTGTTCTACGAGACGGTCTCGATCGCCGCTCACTGAGAGGCATCGTGAACTTGTCAGTCCGCTGAAACGGACAGACAACGTGTGGGCCGGCCTTTGGCCGGCCCACACGTGTAACATCTCGCCTCAAGTCGCCAGGAACACTCGCGATTCGCATCCTGGCAACGGCTGAACGGAGCAGGTGATGGCCAGCTACTTGATTCGCCGGATCCTTTGGATCATCCCGGTCTTGTTCGCGGTGTCGGTAATTACCTTCACCCTGATGCACCTGACCCCCGGCGGTCCGTGGGCGCGGGAGAAGCGCCTCCATCCGGACACAGAGGCACGGCTTAACGCCGAGTACGGCCTCGATAAGCCGTGGCACGAGCAGTACGTCGACTGGGTCGCCGACTTCCTCGTTCTCGATTTCGGCCCGTCGTACCGCTACGTGGATCGCGACGTCAACGCGATCATCAGCGACGGCCTGGGCACGACCATCCAGCTTGGCCTGATGGCCTTCGCGGTCTCGGTCATCGTTGGAATCCCACTCGGCATCTTTGCCGCTCTGGGCCACAACAAAGCACCCGACTACGCGTCTACCGGCTTATCCATCATTGGCATCGCCACGCCCAGTTTCGTGCTCGCAATCATTCTTGTGCTGGTCTTCAGCCTAGGTTTGAACTGGTTCCCGGCGACATCCAGTAGATGGGGCGATTGGCATGCCTGGGTGCTGCCGACCATCGCCCTGGCCGGCTACCCGATTGCCCAGATTGCGCGCTATACAAGAGCCTCGATGCTCGAGGTGACGCGCAAGGACTACGTGCGCACGGCTCAGTCCAAGGGGATCCGGCAAAGAGCGGTCGTGGTACGACACATGATTCGCAACGCCCTGATCCCGGTAGTAACGATTCTCGGCCCGATCCTGGCCTTCCTTGTCACCGGATCATTCGTGGTCGAGTACTTCTTCGGCGTGCCGGGCATCGGCCGCTTCTACGTGCAGTCGATCGGCACCCGCGATTACAGCCTGCTGATGGCCATGACCATGCTCTACGCCTTCACGGTGGCTGCGCTGAACATCGTGGTCGATGTCCTGTACGCCTACATCGATCCGCGCATCCGCTACAGCTAGAAAGGCGACATAGCGATGGCCTCAGGAACGCTTGCCCAGTCGGGTGCGTCTGTCGTCGCCCGCCGGAGCTCCGGCGTCTGGCGCGACGCATTCGGCCGGCTCCGTCGCAACAAGCTGGCCATGGTGGGGCTGGCCCTTGTGCTTTTGCTCGTCTTCATGGGCGTGCTTGGGCCGACCCTCGCCCCGTTCCCGTATTACGCGCAGGACATCGAGGCGATCACCGCCAACGGCTTCCGGCCGCTCCACCCGTTCGAGCCGCTGTCGATGGAGACCGGCCACTGGCTGGGCACCGACGAGCTCGGTCGAGATTCGCTCAGCCGTCTGCTCGATGGCGCCCAGATCAGCCTCGCCGTGGCTCTTGTGGTCCAGATCGTGGTGCTCGTCATCGGCATGCCGATCGGTGCCATCGCCGGCTGGTTCGGCGGTCGCATCGACAACATCCTGATGCGCTTCACAGACGTCATGTATGCCTTCCCGGACCTGCTGCTGATCATCCTGATGTCGGTCACCTTCCGCAACACCTGGCTGGGGCAGCAGTTCAACGGCCTTCTGCTCGTGTTCATCGCCATCGGACTTACCTCCTGGGTGACCGTGGCGCGCCTCGTGCGCGGCCAGCTCCTGTCGCTCAAGGAGATCGAGTTCGTCGAGGCGGCACGGGCGATCGGCGTCCGTGACCGCAACATCGTCACCAAGCACCTTCTGCCGAACTCGATCGGCCCGGTGATCGTGGCCATCACGCTCGGCATCCCGGGTGCGATCCTTGCCGAAGCGACGCTCGCCTTCCTGGGTGTCGGCGTCCAGCCGCCGCGCGCATCGTGGGGCAGCCTGATCAACGAAGGAGTTCGTTACATCCGCTCAGACCCGCATCTCGTCCTGTTGCCGGCGATCGCGATTGCCACTTCTCTGATCAGCTTCACGTTCCTGGGCGACGGTCTCCGTGACGCCCTCGATCCGAAGCTGAAGGGGAAGCAGTAGGTTGACCTCGTCGTCAAATGTTTCGGTCGAGGAGCAGAGCACCGTCGAGATAACGCTCGGCGATCAGCTCGCGACGGAGGTTCGCGAGCGCGAGGCCAAGCGCGCCAAGGCAGAGAACCTGCTCGAGGTGCGCAACCTGTCGACACACTTCTACACGCCTGACGGCGTCGTTCGCGCCGTAGACGAGGTCAGCTTCGAGCTCGGCTACGGCGAGACGCTCGGGCTGGTGGGTGAGTCGGGCTGCGGCAAGAGCGTCACGGCGCTATCGATCTCACGCCTCGTCGCGGATCCGCCGGGCAAGATCGTCAGCGGCGAGATCCTGTTCGAGGGCGTCGACCTGCTCAAGCTCTCGCCCGAGGCGATGCGCAAGCTGCGCGGCAAGGACATCGGCTTCATCTTCCAGGACCCGGTCACGAGCCTCAATCCAACGCTCACGATCGGCTACCAGATCGCCGAGTCGATCCGCCAGCACATGGGCCTGCCCGCGAAGGCGGCCAAGGATCGAGTGGTTGAGCTGCTCGCCAAGGTCGGCATTCCGCGGCCCAAGGACCGCTACACGGACTATCCGCACCAGTTCTCGGGCGGCATGCGTCAGCGCGTGATGATCGCTATCGCGTTGTCGTGCGATCCCAAGCTGCTGCTCGCAGACGAGCCCACGACCGCCCTCGATGTGACCATCCAGGCCCAGATCCTGGAGCTGATCCAGCGCCTTTCAGAGGAGTTCCGCACCTCGGTTCTGCTGATCACCCACGACCTCGGCATTGCCGCCGGCATGTGTCAGCGGATCAACGTCATGTACGCCGGCCGGATCGTCGAGACCGGGAACGTCGACACGATGTTCGAGAACCCGCGCATGCCCTACACCTGGGGACTGCTCGACTCGTTGCCGCGCCTCGACGACATCCGCGGCAGCCGGCTGCGGACGATCGAGGGGCTGCCGCCGTTGCTCATCAACGTGCCCGACGCGTGCCGGTTCAACCCGCGCTGCGCGTACGCACGCGACGTTTGTCGCGAAAAGGAGCCCGTCCTGACCGTGCGAGAGGAAAACCACGAGGCCCGTTGCTGGGGCACCCAGGCAGATGGGTGGATCCCGCAGTGACTGCGCCAGCGATCGATCATAGGCCGGCGCCGGCAGTCGGGCCGGATGCTGGACGGTTGGTCCAGGTCGACGACCTCAAGGTCTACTTCCCGATCCGCGCCGGATTCCTGCAGCGCACCATCGGTCACGTCCGGGCGGTCGATGAGATCAGCTTCGAGGTCCGCCGCGGCGAGACCCTCGGGCTGGTCGGCGAGTCAGGCTGTGGCAAGAGCACAACCGGCCGCGCCGTGATCCGGCTCAACCAGCCGACGGCCGGCCAGGTGCTGTTCGACGGCCTCGACGTGTACAAGCTCGGCCCCAATGAGCTGCGGCGCTTGCGGCGCCGGATGCAGATCATCTTCCAGGACCCATACAGCTCGCTCGATCCGCGCATGACGGTCAGCTCGATCATCAGCGAGCCGCTCGAGACGCACGGCCTCAAGAAGGGCTCTGCCAAGCGCGATCGAGTGGCAGAGCTGCTCGAGATGGTCGGTCTCGACCCGCGCTACGTGAACCGCTATCCGCACGAGTTCTCCGGCGGCCAGCGACAGCGCATCGGTGTTGCTCGTGCGCTCGCGGTCGAGCCCGAGTTCATCGTCTGCGACGAGCCGATCAGCGCGCTCGACGTGTCGATCCAGGCCCAGATCGTCAACCTGCTCCAGGATCTGCAGGCCGAGGGCCGCCTGACCTACCTGTTCATCTCGCACGACCTCAAGGTGGTGCAGCACATCTGCGACCGCGTCGCGGTGATGTACCTCGGCCGCGTCGTCGAGCTCGCCGACGCGTCGATGCTGTACCGGGAGCCAAAGCACCCCTACACCCAGGCGCTGCTGTCGGCGGTGCCGCTCCTCGACCCGGCCGCGCGACGGACCCGGATCCTGCTCGAGGATCTGCAGACCGCCGAGTCGCTGACGTACCTGTTCATCTCGCACGA
>DASQLS010000259.1:0-4236 GCA_035629915.1 Candidatus Limnocylindrales bacterium
GCTCATCCGGCGCATCCTCGATCCGAACAATGATCTGGCGTATTGGAACGAGCACCCACGCGGTGGCCACTTCCCAGCAATGGAGGCTCCGGACGTTCTGGTCGACGATTTGCGCGCATTCTTCGCCGGCCTACGATGAACGTATGACTGATTCTGCCGATCCGGCGCAGAAGATCCGGCGCGCGACACCGGCCGACACTCCCGCCTGCCACGGGCTGCTCTGGGAAGCCGCGACCGATCTGGGCAATCGGCGCGGCACCCCTCTCGAAGGAACGGCTGAGGATTGGTGGGGGTCGATGGAGCCCGTGCACCGGCTGATGGAGCGTGAAGCGGCCGAATGGTGGGTAGCCGAAGGCAGCGACGGCAATCTGAACGGCTTCGCACGGTCATTCGAGCGCGGCAGCATCTTCGAGCTGACCGAACTCTTCGTGAAGCCCGGCGACCAATCGCGCGGGCTTGGTCGGGCGTTGGTCGAACGGGCATTTCCGGCCGGCCGGGGCGACCTGCGCGTCATCATCGCCTCTACCGACGAGCGTGCGCTGACCCTGTACTACACGGCCGACACGATGGCCCGATTCCCGATCTTCACCCTCGCCGGTGAGCCGCACCGATCTGAGACCGCTGAGCTGGATGCCATTCGTGTGCAAGCCGACCCTGCGGACCTGGCACACATGACGGCGGTCGAGGAGGCAGTGCTGGGCCAGGGCCGATCAGCCGCCGAGCTCGAGTGGCTATCCGGCCATCGCGAGGGCTATCTGTATCGGCGCGCCGAGCGGGTCGTCGGCTTTGCATTCGTCGGCGCCGAAGCGTCTGGCCCGGTCGTGGCCCTGGAGCCGGCCGATCTTCCGGCCATCCTCATTCACGTGGAGAGCCGCGCCCACGAGCTTGGCGTCGAGAAGCTCGAGCTCGAGGTGCCGAGCGTGAACACCGCAGCGATCGAGCATCTGTCGCAGCGTGGGTTTCGCATCGACCCGTGGATCAACCTCCTGATGTCGAACAGGCCGTTCGGCCAATTCGATCGCTTCATCGGCTTCGGCCCGCCAATCTTCCTCTGAGCGGAGTCCGCATGCCATCGATCAAGAGCAAGAGCTTCGACGATCCGGACGGGAGACGAGACTTCCCGGGGATGCAGTCTCAGCTGGCCCATATCGGTGCGCTGACGGTCGGACGGGCGGTCATCGAGCCCGGCTGGAACTGGTCGGCCAGCATCGGTTCGCTCACCGGATCCACGGTCTGCCATGTCCATCACGTCAACCTGATCCTGTCGGGCCGGATGCGTTTCGTGATGGAGGATGGGGAAAGCGGCGAGTTCGGCCCAAATACGCTGGTCGATGTCCCGCCGGGCCACGACGCGTGGGTCGTGGGCGACGAGAGCGTGGTCATCATCGACCTGTACGGGAACGCCGAGGATGTCGGCGTGCCGGTCGAGCATCAACGAGTGGTTACCACCATCCTGATGACCGACATCGTCGACTCGACAGTGACTGCCGGCCGCCTCGGCGATGCCAAGTGGCGACAGCTGCTGGCCGAGCACGATCGCCTCGTCCGTGCCCGTTTCGAGCGGTTCGGCGCGCAAGAGGTCAATACCACCGGCGACGGCTTCATTGCCACCGTCCCGAGCGCCATCGGCGCTTTGCGCTGCGCGACGGCGATTCGCGACGATGTCGCTGCTCTCGGTCTTGCCGTTCGAATTGGCGTCCACACGGGCGAGGTCGAGCTGGTGGCCGACGACCTCCATGGCGTGACGGTCCATGCCACGGCTCGGATCATGGCGCTCGCTGGTCCGTCTGAAGTCCTGACCTCCGAATTGACTCGCAACCTCGTCGACGGCAGCGGGCTGCGCTTCGACGAGCGTGGCAGCCACTCGGTCAAGGGCTTCGATCGGCCGATCACCGTGTTCGCGCTGGCGTGACCGAACCGACCCCTGCCGCCGTCACTCGCGCGGCAGAACTGCTGGACGGGTTGACAAGCAGCTGGTACTTAATCGGTGGCTGGGCGGTGGACAGCTGGTTGGGGCGTCAGAGCCGGGAGCACCCCGATGTCGACATTGGCCTGTTGATCGAAGACCAGGCGAATCTGTTCGACTTCCTGCCCGACTGGCACCTCGTGGCTCACGATCCACCCGAACAGAGCCACGACGACCGGTGGGACGGCCGGTCACTGGAGGTAGCCGCCCACGTGCATGCCAGGCATCCCGACCGGACGTTCGAGCTCGACTTCAACTTCAATGAGCGAGCCGGCGACCGGTTGCTCCTGAATCAAGATCCGCTTCTGTCGGTCGCGATCGAGGACGCCATCAAAGAGTCGCCGTGGAGTCTCCCGACGCTGTCACCCGAGATCGTCCTGTGGCACAAGGGACGCGACGAGATCCGAGAGCGTGACCAGCTTGATTTCGAGGCGCTCGAGCCTGTGCTCGACTACCGCCAGCGCAGGTGGCTGGCGGCATCGCTCAGCGTTCTTGATCGACAACACCCGTGGCTGCCGAGGTTGACGCGGACCGATCAAAAGCGACTGGTCGGGTGACCGAAGCGAAACCGCCGACTCCGCCGCTGGCCTTCATCAAGCCGTTCACGACAAGGGTCTTCAACCGCTTCTCGCGCCACTTCGCCGGTTGGCTGCCCGGCTTCGGGATCATCGAGCACACCGGCCGCAAGTCGGGCACCGCATATCGGACACCGATGAACGTGTTCCGTGATGGAAGCGACTGGATCTTCGCCCTGACCTACGGCTCGGACGTGCAATGGCTCAAGAATGTCAGCGCCGCCGGTGAGTGTCAGCTCGTGACCCGCCGCAAGCGGATCGAGCTGGTCAATCCGCGGGTGTTCGTCGATCCAAAGCGTCGCGTGATGCCGTTCCCGGTCCGCCAATTCCTGGGCTTGATGCGCGTGACCGAGTTCGTGCGCATGTCACCGCGAGCGGACGATCACGACTCCCGATCCAGAAATGCGAGCGCCACGTCAGCCAACAGCGGTGACGCGAACACGTTGTAGTGCTGCAGTCCGGGCAGGATCGCGAGCGCGTGGCCACCTTTCGGACGGTTCTCACCCATCCAGCCGCCATCGCGGCCACCGCCGAGCAGATCGAACATCTGGGCGTAGTGGCTGGGCGGCGCCTGGTCCATGTCGCCCGCCACGAGGAGCGTCGGGACCTGCAGGTTGCGCACATCCTCGGTGTAGTCGAACGGCGTCGCCATCATCCCGCCGATCTTGTCGAGCAGCCGTCCGAAGTCTTCCGGCCGCGGGGCGACGCGCTGGTACAGCTCATACATCGGCGTTTCCTTCATGAACTCGGCTGCGGCTGCATTGACCTGGCCCTGCTGCGCCTGTAGCGCCGGATCGATGACGTCGGGACGCAGGTAGACCGACACGAGCACGAGCCGGTCGACGAGCTCGGTATGTCGCGTGGCGGTGAGGAGCGCCGTACCACCGCCGAGTGAATAGCCCATCACGTCGGCCTTATCCAAACCAAGGTGACGGATCAGCGCGGCAACGTCGTCGGCCATGAATCGAATGTCGAGCGGCCGGTCGATGTCGGCAGTGCGACCGTGGCCCTGGAGGTCAACCGCGATGACCTGGTGGCTCTCAGCGAGCATTGGCATGATCGGGCCGAACATCTCGCCGGAGCCGAGGCCGCCGTGAAGCAGGATCAACGGCCTGCCGCTGCCGCCGTGCGTCTCGTAATAGAGATTGATGCCGTTCACGTCCGCATACGCGCCGACGCCCCTGGTCTCGCTGCTCCAGTCAGTCATCGGATCTGCTCCTCTCGTCGGCGAATCACGTTGTTACGTACGGATAGACACGGCGGCAGCAGGAATCTCATCGGATCAGCGCGGGAGGATGTCTGCCAGGTCCCATGAACGCGCCTTTGCAACCGGAAGGCGGACCACGATGCCGGGCCTCGTGCGCTGCGCCACGTATCGTCGACCGTCATCGGCGCCCAGATACCGAGTGGCAATCCTGGTTCGCGTTTCCTTCACGTCGTCCGAGCTCAGCTTTGCCTCCGCCTCGATACGCATACCGCGAAACGGAGCGACGGTCTCGAACGCCATGAAGACGCAGCTTGGATTGGAGCGCAGCCGCTCCAGCTTGGAGTCTGCTTCAGCGACCACGATCTCAACCCATTCCTCGTCGGCATGAAACCAGACTGGCGACATGAGAATGGTTCCGTCCGCGCGATAAGTTGCAAGCACTGCCGCCAGTGCGGCCCCGGGCTGCGCATGTGCATCGATCAACATCG
>DASQLS010000260.1:0-5686 GCA_035629915.1 Candidatus Limnocylindrales bacterium
CGCGATCTCCTGGGCGCGGAGGTGCTTTTTCACGGTCATCGGGTAGTAGGTGCCACCCTTCACCGTCGCGTCGTTGGCGACGATCACGACGTCGGTGCCGCTCACCCGGCCGATGCCGGTGACCATTCCCGCGCCGGGCGCCTCGTCGTCGTACATGCCGTTGGCCGCGAGCGGGCTGAGCTCCAGGAACGGCGAGCCGGGGTCGATCAGCTTGTCGATTCGCTCGCGGACGGGCAGCTTGCCGCGTTCGCGGTGCCGGGCTATTGATCGATCGTCGCCGGCCGCGCCCCGCTCGCCGACCGCGGCCGTCTTGGCGCGCAGCTCATCCACGAGCGCTTCCATCGCCGCGCTGTTCGCACGTGCCTCATCACTGTTCGAGTCAACCCGCGTCGTCAGCACCGCCATCCGCGCGATCATATGCGGCTGTCGGCGCAACTCAGAGTTCGATCGTCGGAAGTCCGTGCTGTCGGAGGATGAGGGCGATCTCGGTGCCATGCTGGAGCTCGTGCTCGATCAGGTGCCAGACCACCCAGCCGCGTTTCACGGTCGGGTAGGCACCCGCTTTCGCTGCGACCACTTCCTCGAGGTCCTCAGCCGTCCATCGACCCAGGCAGTCCTGAACGAGCTGCCAGGTCGTCTCGAACGCATGGACGAGCTCAGCCGAACCGCGTGGGTGGTTCTCGTCGTCCTCCCAGCCGGCGTCGGTCAGCCGCAAATCCGGCACCGTCGTCTGGGTGACTCGAAACATGTCCCTGATCGCTGGTTGTCCTTCTCCCAGGACGGAATGGAACCAGTACGCGCGCCCGCCGACCATGTTGCTCGCGAGTTGCCAGATTGCCCAATGTTGTGGCTCGGACGCCGGTCGCAGCGCCAGTTGAGCGTCAGTCAGACCACCCAGCAGCTCGATCAATTCCCGTTGGTGGCGTGCCCAGCCTGCGTAGGTGTCGACGAGGCCGGGCGGCGGCGAGATCATCCGGCGATTATCCGCGGCAACAAGAGATACACGGCGTACCGCTGGACGAGTGAGATAATCCGGCGAGCGGCGCGAATCACCGCGTGCCCTCAACCACCAGAGGTTCACAGACCATCGTGACCCAAGAGAAGTCGACCTGGACGACCAAGAAGGGCCTGGCCCAGATGCTCAAGGGCGGCGTCATCATGGACGTCGTCACTCCCGAGCAGGCCAAGATCGCCGAGGACTCCGGCGCCGTCGCGGTGATGGCGCTCGAGCGCGTGCCTTCCGACATCCGCGCGATGGGCGGCGTGGCGCGCATGAGCGACCCAACGATGATCGTCGGGATCATGGACGCGGTGACGATCCCGGTCATGGCCAAGGCGCGCATCGGCCATTTCGTCGAGGCGCAGATCCTCGAAGCGCTCGGTGTCGACTACATCGACGAATCCGAGGTGCTCACGCCCGCCGACGAGAGCAACCACATTGACAAGCACGCCTTCAAGGTGCCCTTCGTGTGTGGCTGCCGCGACCTGGGCGAAGCCCTGCGAAGGATCAACGAGGGCGCGGCCATGATCCGCACCAAGGGCGAGGCCGGCACCGGCAACATCGTCGAGGCCGTGCGCCACATCCGCTCGCTGTGGTCGGGCATTCGGAACTTGCAGGGCATGCGCGAGGACGAGCTCTTCGTCGCCGCCAAGGAGCTCCAGGCGCCCTATGAGCTGGTCCTCGATGTCGCCCGCAACGGCAAGCTGCCGGTGGTCAACTTCGTCGCCGGTGGCATCGCCACCCCGGCCGACGCCGCGCTGGCCATGCAGCTCGGAGCCGAGGGCGTCTTTGTCGGCTCAGGCATCTTCAAGGCAGAGGATCCCGAGCGCACCGCGCGCGCGATCGTCCAGGCAACGACCCACTTCGACAACCCCGAGATCATCGCCGACGTCTCCAAGGGCCTCGGCGCGCCGATGAAGGGCATCGAGATGGGCACCATCGCCGAAGCCGAGCGACTGGCGGTTCGCGGCTGGTAGATCACCAGGGACACGGGAGTCGGTGATGACCGGGTCGGGCTCAGGCCACTCGGTTCGGATCGGCGTCCTCGCCGTGCAGGGTGCCTTTGCCGAGCACATCGCCGTGCTCCGTCAGCTTGGCGTTGACGCAGTCCCCGTTCGCCTGCCACAGGACCTTGACGGCCTGGCCGGCCTGATCCTGCCCGGCGGTGAGAGCACGACCATGCGCAAGCTCATTGATCGCTGGGAGCTGCGTCAGCCGATTCTCGACCTGGCTGCCAGTGGCGCGCCCATGTTCGGCACGTGCGCCGGGATGATCCTGCTGTCGAAGGAGATCGTCGACGGCGATGCGCCCGTGTTTCCGCTGCTCGACATCGGCGTCAAGCGCAATGCCTTCGGACGTCAGCTCGACAGCTTCGAGTCCGAGCTGAGCGTGCCCGTCCTGGGTGATACGCCGGTGCATGCGGTGTTTATTCGTGCGCCGATCGTGGAGCGCGTCGGACCAGACGTCGACGTGCTGGCCGAGCTCGACGACGGGCGAGTCGTCGCCGTACGCCACGGCAACGTGATTGCTACAGCCTTCCATCCCGAGCTGGCCGGCGAGACCAGATTTCACCGACTGGTGGCGACGATGGCCGCGGAGTTCGCCGAGCCGGGTGAGGGCAGCGGACGACGTCCGCATCCTGTCCGTCGGAAGGGGTCGACGAGCGCAGCGGCAGACGCGTGATCGTTGCGCGTCGTCCTGGCACACAGCGAACCGGCCGCGTTCGTGCGGCACGCTTGACCGACCTTGCCGCAGTGGGCGAGCTGTCGCGCCAGTCGCACTCGCCAGACCCTGAGAATGCCGGGATGCGCACGCTCGGCCTGCCTGTCGGCGCGAGCCACGTCAGCGTGTTCAGCCTCTTCCGGCTGCCCCTCGGCGCACTCCTGCCGAGCGACCTCCTGTATGTGTACGAGGAGCGCGGCCGCGTCGCCGGCCTGGCGCGCGTCGAGCACGAGAGCGTGCGCGATGAGTGGACGATCGTCGAACTCGATGCGATCGACAACGGCACTGCCGGCGACATCCGTTTCCGGCTCGTCCAGCATCTTCTGAAAGATGCAAGCAAGCGCGGTGGCATCCGTTTCCATGTCGCCTGTGCCGACGAGAGCGCTAACGTCGATCTATTCATGCAGGCAGGCTTCGCGCGTTACGGGGAGGAGCGCATCCTCTACCGCGCCCCGGACAAGGCGCGAGCCAAGGCGTCCGGCCAATCAGATCCAGCCGAGCGCGGCATCCGCGCGGTGGCGCCGATCGACGCGCTGCAACTCGACCGCCTGTACCGCAAGGCGACGCCGACCCCCGTTGCGCGCCTCGAGGACTACCGACTGAAGGACTGGGAGCGCCAAGGTGGCACGTGGCGTGTGCCGCGCTCCGCGCTGACGCCGATCCTGCGTTTCGCCGATGTTGAGGGGTTCGTCCAGCAAGAGCCGTCACCGGGCGAGGGCTTCGTCGCCTTCTGCCAGATCGGCGTGGCCAAGGAGGAGCAGCCGCACTATCTGCGCGTGATCACCAGGCCCGAGCATGACCCAACCGACCTGATCGATTACGGTCTGTCGGTCATCGCGGAGAGAACGCGAACGCGATGGGTCGATCGGGCCCGTCCACAGCGGACAGATCGCGGCGTGATCAGCGCGGTGCGAACCTATGAGTCGCCACTCGACCGCCGACTCGAGGAGCGTGGCTTCGCCAGCATCGCCGAGGTCTCGCTGCTGATGAGAGAGAACGCCGAGAGAGTTCGCGAACCAGCCCTCGTACCAGTGATAAGCCGATGAACGAACAGCCGAACAACACCGCTGCCCCGGATATCGAGGGGGTGCTCGTCGCCCTTCCACCGGAGATCGCGACCAAGCTGCGCGCGCTGCCGGCCGACCGCGACCTGATCGAGGTGGTGATGGACCTCGGTCGTCCGCCCGAGGCTCGTTTCGGCGCGGGTGGCGAGGAGGTCCTGCTCGACCGGGAGGTCACCGAGGAGGACATCCAGTACGTCATCGATCACATCGGATCATTCGGCGAAGACAACCGAGCCGGCATCGAGCGCACGCTCCACCGGATCAGCGCGATTCGCAATCGGAGCGGCAAGATCGTCGGCCTGACAGCGCGCATCGGCCGCGCCGTGTTCGGCACGATCGAAATCATCAAGGACCTCGTCGAGTCGGGCCAGAGCGTGTTGATCATGGGCCGGCCGGGCATCGGCAAGACGACCATGCTCCGCGAAGCGGCGCGCGTGCTCGCCGACGAGATCGACAAGCGCGTCGTCGTGGTCGACACGAGTAACGAGATCGCCGGCGACGGTGATATCCCACATCCCGGCATCGGCCGCGCACGGCGAATGCAGGTGCGCACGCCCGACCACCAACACGCGGTGATGATCGAAGCGGTCGAGAACCACATGCCCCAGGTGATCGTGATCGACGAGATCGGCACCGAGTTGGAGGCGGCGGCGGCACGCACCATCGCCGAGCGCGGTGTGCAGCTGATCGGCACCGCGCACGGCAACAACCTCGACAACCTGATGCTCAACCCCACGCTGTCCGACCTGATCGGCGGCATCCAGAGCGTCACTCTCGGCGACGACGAGGCGCGCCGCCGCCGAACCCAGAAGAGCGTGCTCGAGCGCAAGGCGCCGCCCACGTTCGACGTCGTGGTCGAGATCCAGTCGCGCGACCGGGTGACGGTTCACCCTGACGTGGCTGAAACGGTCGACGCGATGCTGCGCGGCGACCCCGTCGCGCCCGAGCTGCGCTGGCGCGACGAAGGCGGCGTCCAGCGGTCGCAGGCACGGCCGCGGCCCGGGCCGCAGTCGCAGATGCCCGGCGAGCGCTTCGGCGGCTTGGTCGGCAGTGCCGGCAGTGGCTGGCGGACCGAGCCCGGCTGGCGGCCCGACGCGCGGCGTGGCGACGCAACCTTCCGCGAGCCGGGCCGCGATGCGGATCGTGGATACCGACCGGGCTATCGACCGGGCGCAACTGGCGGCTGGCGACGCGGACGCACAACCCGGTCGAGCGGCTCATCGTCCGAGCCGTCGGCGCCATGGGAGGATGACCCAGCGATCCGAGCGTTCCAATCAGGCGGACTCGCCGACCGCGGACCCCTCGAAAGGGGAACTCCGACTCCTGAGCCACGAGCGCGCGATGCTCGCGAGTTCGAGCGGCAGCGCGAGTGGCGCGACTCGGCGGTCCGGGCGATCAATCAGCTGCGCGCCGGGGATGACGAGCCGTCTCTTGACGAGGAGGCCGAGGCGCTGCTCGCCGACGAGGCGGGCACGGACGACGAGGAGCTGACCGGGGAGCGCCGGCCGACGCTGATGCCGGCTCCCGGCTCAACGACGCTGCCCACGCTGCGCGTGCTCGGATTTGGGGTCAGCAACAAGCGCATCGAGCAGGCAGTCCGTGAGCTTCAGCTGCCGGTGACCATCGTTCGCGATGCGGACGAGGCAGACGTGGTCATCACGCTGCGCAACTATTTCAAGCAGAAGGCTCCGGCACTCCGCGAGGCCGAGGAGCGTGGCCTGCCGATCTTCGTCCTCAAGTCGAACACTTTGATCCAGGTCGAATCGGCGCTCACCTCGATCTTCGCGCTCGAGGTCGACCCGCGCGACGCTGCGCTGCGCGAGGTCGAGGAAGCGATCGGCCTCGTCAACCAGCAGGCCAAACCGGTCGAGCTGTCACCTCAGAACGCCTACATCCGCCG
>DASQLS010000261.1:0-24462 GCA_035629915.1 Candidatus Limnocylindrales bacterium
AGCAGATAGCCGACACGCTGGCCGCCAAAGTCGTTGAGCTGCGCATCTTTCGCGATGAGGAGGGTCGGACAAATCGCTCGCTCGCCGATGTCGGCGGGGAGATGCTGGTGATCAGTCAGTTCACGCTGTACGCGGACACGCGCAAGGGTCGCCGTCCATCATTCCTGGACGCGGCTCCGGCGGAGCTCGGCGAATCGCTCTACGAACGCTTCGCGACAACAGTGGAAGAGCGAGGCGTGCGCGTAGCGCGAGGCGTGTTCGGGGCCGAGATGGAAGTCGATCTCGTCAACGATGGTCCGATGACCATCTGGCTCGACAGCGCGGCTACCTAGCCGCTGCGGACAGAGCGGTCAGGCGGTCTTCTGAAGAGTCCGCCGACAGCGAGTGCAGACCAAGGCGCGCTTCGTGGTGCCACCCTTGGGCAGGCGCATCGGCTGCAGGTTCGGCTCCATGCGACGGTGCGCTCGGACGCGGTTCATGCCAACCGACTGCGGGTTGAAACCGCCCATCGAGGTCTTGCCGCAGATTGCGCAGATGCGAGACATGCTGTGATGCGACTCCGGTCATGGGAAGCGAGCGCTCCGAACGGGCTCGCGGTCTGGCTACTATAACAAAATGCCCAGCGCGACAGATTCGCCGGAGGCAAAGCACGGCGGCAGCGCCATCGATGCCCGGCGGATCAGGCAGGTAGTTCGCTCCGCAGCCAAGTCGATCTATGGCGTGAGCGACGTCGTCGGTCCGAGCTGGCACAACCGCCTGGCACGGCGGCTGAAGGTGGGCGACCAGGGCGTGGCCGTCAACACCGAGCCCCGTCTCGCGGTCACGCTCGACATCGTTGTCGCCAATGGAGTGCCGGCCGACAAGGTGGCATTGAACGTGGCCGACAGCATCCGCTACATCGTCGCCCGCGATATCGGCCGGAGGATCGATGAGCTGACGATCAGGGTCGACGGCCGGCCGATGACCGTCAATGCCGGCGGATCGGGAGCGTGAGGAGCGAAAGCTGGGATGGTGAAGAGCTTCTGTCGGCCGTGCGTCACGCGGCCCGCGTGCTGGCCAATCACCAGGAAGAGGTCAATGCGCTGAACGTCTTCCCCGTGCCCGACGGGGACACCGGCTCGAACATGGTGGCCACCGTTCAGGCCGCCGTCGCCGAGGCGGAGCAGATCCCGGTCGCCAATCGGAGCGTCCCCAATGTGGGCGCGGCGATGCGCCTCGGCGCGCTGATGGGCGCGCGAGGCAACAGCGGGGTGATCCTGTCGCAGATCTTCCGCGGCATGGCCGAGGTCGTGACGAGCGTCGAGCGCGTGACAGGCGTGGAGCTTGCACGAGCCTTCGACCACGGCTGTCGAGCAGCGTTCGCCGCAGTCGCGCAGCCTGTCGAAGGCACGATCCTGACTGTCGCCCGCGACGTTTCGACGGCGGCCGAGCCAGTCGCTCGGGACCACGGCGACATTGAGCGCGTTCTGGCCGCGTCGGTCGCGGCCGCTGCGGCGTCCGTCGAGCGCACGCCGCAGTTGCTGCCGATACTGGAGCATGCCGGTGTGGTCGATGCGGGCGGTCGCGGCCTAGAGCTGTTGCTCCGTGGCGCGCTCGAGTACACCCGTGGCGAGGAGCTTCGCTCGCCCGCTCCGCTTCACGACATCGTCCTGCCGTCGCTCGAGGCGATCGAGGCGGACGGCTATGGCTACGAGACGGTCTTCCTGATCACTCCGCACAGCGGCACGCGGCTCGACACCGTCGCGATCAGCAATCGGCTCAGCCACCTCGGCGCGTCGGTGCTGGTCGCCGGCGACGAGCGAGCGGCGAAGATCCACATCCACAACGATCGGCCCGACGAGGTCATCGCCTATGGGTTGTCGCTCGGCGGACTGAGCCGGATCGCCGTGGAAAACCTCGACCGCCAGGCGCGCGGCGTGCGCGATCGCGTCGAGGAGGCGGCCGCGACCGTCTTTCCTCAGTATTCGGCGGTGCCGGCAACGCCCGAGGGACCGCAGGTCATCGCCGTCGTCAGCGGCGATGGGCTGGCACGCATCTTCCGGACGCTCGGCGCGCGGGCCGTGGTGCTCGGCGGCCAGAGTGCCAACCCGTCGGCGGGCGAGCTTGCCGACGCCGTCGCTGCCTCGGGCGCGTCGGAGGTGATCGTTCTGCCCAACAACCCGAATGTGCGCATGGCCGCTCGCCAGGCGGCCGATCTGTGCCCCAATGTCCGCGTCGAGATCGTGCCTACGCGCAACGCGGCCGAGGGCATCGCGGCGATGCTCGCCCTCGACACCTCGGACGACGTTCGCGCCGCGGCAGACAAGATGTCCGCCGCCGCAGGACGTATTCAATCTATGCAGGTGGCGGTGGCTGTACGGCACGCCCGCGTCGGCCGGCGACGGGTGAGGCACGGCGATTTCATCGTTCTCGGACCAAGCGACGGCCTGATGGCTACCGATTCCGACAGGACGGCGGCGGTCCTCGCCGCAGCGCATCGGCTCAAGCCGGGCTACGAGCTGATGACCGTCTATCGCGGCCAGAACGTGCCCCACCCTGACGCCGAGCAGCTCGGCGAAGCGTTGAGGGCGGAACTCGACGGCGTCGAGATCGAGCTCGTCGACGGCGGCCAACCGCATTACGACTTCCTGATCTCGGCCGAGTAATTGACAGCTCCGGTCGAGTCGAGCGAGGCGCCGCCGGCTGACGGGCTGCTGGATGAACCCGTCGCTCCGCTCGTCGTCACCAAGCCCATGGCGCGCAACCTGGCTCGGCTGGGAATCGGCTCTGTACGGGACCTGCTCTTCCACCTGCCGCGCCGGTACGACGACTTCAGTCACCCGATGACGCTGCGCGAGCTGCGCGACAAGCCGCCCGAGGGACCAGTCAGCGCGACCGTCGAGATCGTCGACCTGCGCGTCGAGCAGGGTTTCCGCCGCCGCGTGCAGCGAACGGTGGCACGTCTGAAAGACGAAACCGGAGAGGGCGAGGCGGTCTGGTTCGGGCGGCGCTACATCGAACGGCGGCTCGCGGCCGGTCAGGACGTCGCGCTGTCGGGCAAGGTCGAGCTGCGCGGCTGGCTGCCGAGCTTCAAGAATCCCGAGTTTGGTCCGGCCGGCGACGATGCGCTTCACGCCGGCCGCATCGTGCCCGTCTACCGGCTCACGGCCGGCGTGCTCGGGCCGACGCTGCGGACGAAGATCCGCGCCGCGCTCGACATCGCCCTGCCGGCGTTGACCGACTACCTGCCTCCAGACGTCAGGCGCGAGGCCGGGGACAACCTGCCCGAGATCAGGGAGGCAGTCGAGGCGGTTCACTTTCCGCCGGATTTCGCCGAGCGCGACCGCGCACTCCGGAGGCTGGCATTCGACGAGCTGTTTGCCCTGCAGCTGGGAATGGTCGCCCGTCAGAGGCAACGACGGACCGAAGAGGCGATCACCATCGCGATCACCGACGAGCAGCTTGCTACGGGTATCGCCGCGGTCGAGCGAGTGATCGGCGAGCAGGTCGCTCGCCGCCGTGCTCTAGCGGGCGACTCCCGTGCCGGTGACGACGAAGGCGTGCGCCTCTCGATTGACCAAGCGCGAGCGGTCGACGACATCCGCGCCGACCTCTCGTCCGGCCGGCCGATGATGCGCCTCCTCCAGGGCGACGTCGGTTCGGGCAAGACGGCGGTGGCGGCGCTCGCATTGGCGTTCGCCGCAGATGCCGGTCACCAGGGTGCGCTTCTGGCCCCGACCGATCTGCTCGCCCGTCAGCATGCCCAGACCCTCGGCCGGCTGCTCGAGCCCCTCGGACACGACGTGACGCTGTTGACCGGCTCGCTCAACGCCGCCACGCGTCGGGAAGTGCTCGATCTGCTTGGAGCGCCACTCGAGCGAACGCTCGACGGTCTGACGCGCGGCCGCATCGTCGTGGGCACGCACGCGCTCGTCCAGGAAGCAGTTGCGTTCCAGGACCTGCGCCTGGCGGTGGTCGACGAACAGCATCGTTTCGGGGTCGCCGAGCGCGAGGCGCTGACGAGCAAGGGTGGCGCGCCGCACGTGCTGCTCATGACAGCGACTCCCATTCCGCGCACGTTGGGCCAGATCGTGCACGCCGACCTCGACGTGTCGGATCTGCGCACGCCGCCCGCCGGGCGGCAGGAGATCGGCACGGCCATTCGCGCCACGAGCGAGCTAATACGACGTGGAGACGGCAACCCCGGCGCATTGCCGCTCATCGTCCGTGAGGTGGCGGCCGGTCACCGCGCTTTCGTCGTCGTGCCGCTCGTCGAAGAGGATCCGGAAGCCGGCGCGAGGTCGGTCGAGCAGGGTGCCGAGATGCTCCGTAAAGGCTGGGCCGAGGCGAATGAGGTGGCCGGGCTCGAGATCGAGCTGCCGGGCATCGAGATCGTCCACGGCCAGATGAAGGCGTCGGAGCGTGACGAGCGGATGGAACGGTTCAGAACCGGTGAGGCACAGATCGTGGTCGGCACGACCGTGCTCGAGGTTGGTGTCGACGTGCCCGAGGCGACGGTGATGCTGATCCTGGATGCCGATCGGTTTGGCCTCGCCCAGCTGCACCAACTCCGTGGCCGCGTCGGCCGTGGCGAGGCCAGGTCCTTTTGCGTCCTGGTGACCGATCGGTATCCGGCGAGAGGCGACGAGCCAGACATCGAGCAGGCCACGGTCAAGGCACGCCTCGACGCGCTCGCCGCCACCCATGATGGGTTCGAGCTGGCCGAGATGGACCTCGAGCAGCGGCGCGAGGGTGAGCTGCTCGGCGTCACGCAGAGCGGCCTGCCACCGTTGCGTGTTGCATCCCTGGATCGTGCCGATGACCGCGCCATGTCGCAGCGCGCCCGCGTCCTTGCTGAGCAGCTGCTCGACGATCGCGGCCGGCTGCCCGCGTCGAGTGCCGCGCTCGAGCGGGAGATCACGGTCGGCTGGCTGCGCCGCATCGGCGCCGGCGAGGTCGTCGCCGCGGGCAGCGATGCCTGAACACGGACGGGTGATCGCCGGTACGGCACGCGGCCTGCGACTGGAGGCCCCGCCGACCGGAACGCGGCCGCTAGCCGATCGAGTCAAGCAGTCGCTCTTCGCCGCGCTCGAGGCCGATGGCGCATTGGACGGGCCGTTCCTCGACCTGTTCGCCGGAAGCGGCGCGGCCGGGGTCGAGGCACTCAGCAGGGGAGCGCCGCGGGCGACATTCGTCGAGCACGACGGACGGGCGTGCGAGGTCATCGGCGCCAACCTGCGTCACGCTCACCTCGAGGGTGGCCACGTCATCCGCGCCGACGTGGGCTCGTTCCTGAGACGCGATAAGCCGCCACCGGAGGCGCCTTTCCGTGCCGCGCTGCTCGACCCACCGTACGGAGATCAGATCCTGGAGACCGCCCTCCAGCTGCTCGGCGCCGGCGCGGACGCATGGCTGGAGCCAGAAGCGACAGTGGTCGCCAAGCACTTCTGGCGCGACGAGCCCGGCACCGACTTCGGCAAGCTCATCCGTCAGCGACAGAAACGCTTCGGAGAAACCGTCCTTACCTTCTACACTCGCGAGCCATGACAAGCGCCCTTTATCCGGGCTCGTTCGACCCGATCACTTTCGGCCATCTCGACGTGATCGGCCGTGCCGCGGGCGTATTCGAGCGAGTAACCGTGGGCGTCCTGATCAATCCCCGCAAGAACCCGATGCTCAACCTCGAAGACCGCATCGACACCATCCGCCACGCGATCTCCGACGAGCTCGGCGATATCGCCCAACGCATCGACGTCGCCGGCTTCGATGGCTTAACTGTTGAGTACGCGCGCCAGATCGGCGCCGGCTTCATCGTCCGCGGACTGCGCGCCGTCAGCGACTTCGAGATCGAGCTGCAGATGGCGCACACGAATCGCAAGCTGGCACCGGAGGTGGACACCGTCTTCTTCATGACCGCGCTCGAGCATGCCTACCTCAGCTCGAGCCTGGTCAAGGAGATCGCGGCCTTCGGGGGTGACGTAAGCCGGATGCTCCCGGCGGCTGCCGTGCGCCGCCTCCGGGCCTAAGCCCTACAATGGCGCGTTGACGGCGCCCGCCCCCACCCGGGGCGCATCGGAGACCACTCCAATCGACATCATCTTTCTCATCGAACAGCTCGAACGGCTTGTTGCCGGCGGGCGGAACATGCCTCTCACGAGCAACGTGATCATTGACCAGGCGAGGGCTCTCGACCTGCTCGATCAGCTTCGTGTTGCCGTGCCCGAGGAAGTCCGCACAGCCAAGCGCATCAATGACGAGACCGAACGGATCGTCGAGCGTGCCCAGGAAGAGGCCGAGCGAATCCTTGCCCGTGCCCAGGAGCAGGCAGCGTTCCTGATCGAGGAGCGCGAGCTGACCCGGGCGGCGGAGATCAGGTCGGCCGAGATCATTGCCGACGGCCAGCGCGAGGCGGACGAGATCCGGCGCGGCGCCGACGAGTACGCGCAGAGTGTCCTCGTGCGCCTCGAGGGGGAGTGCCTCAAGGCGCTGCAGAGCATCAAGCGCGGCCTTGCCCTGCTCGACGAGCGCTACGTCCCGGACGATGACAACGGCACCGGCGACGGCGCAGAGGTGCCCGAGCCCGAGGCGACGCATGCTCAGCTATAACGTCGCGACGCTGCTTCGGTCGGCACCGGGCACGGAGCGCCGCTACGCCGTGGACGGGGTGCGCCTCGACATCGCCGACGACCTGCAGCTTGCCGCACCGCTCGAGGGCGAGGTGCGCCTGTCGCACACCGGCCGAAGCATCCTCGCAAGGGCCAACATCAGGACGGCCATCGACGGCTACTGCAGCCGCTGTGTGCAGCCGATCGTGGCGCCCATCGACGTCGAGATCGAGGAAGAGGCGTTGCCGTCGATCGACATCGACACCGGCCATCCACTGCCGCGCGACGAAGAGCCGGACGCCCTTCGACTCGACGATCATCACGAGCTCGACCTGGGCGAGCCGATCCGCGAGGCAATTGCCCTCGCCGAGCCGATCGCGCTGCTGTGCCGGCCAGACTGTCGCGGTCTGTGCCTGGTCTGCGGGATCGACCTCAACTCGGTCACCGATCACGCTCACAACGAAGACTCAATCGATCCGCGACTCGCCAGTCTGGCCGAGTGGCGCGAACGGTCCGACACCAACTAGTCACCAACCAAGGAGAACGATAGGAAATGGGAGTTCCCAAGAGACGCGTCTCGCACGCGCGCCAGGGGGAGCGGCGCTCGCACCACGCGCTGACCCTGCCCCAGCTCGAGGAGTGTCCGCACTGCCATCAGCAGAAGCGGTCGCATCACGCCTGCCCGCACTGCGGCTGGTACAACGGCCGCGAGGCAGTGCGACTCAAGACGCGCAAGCCCGAGGGCGCCTCTTCCTGACCGGTCCGCCCGGGCCGCACCAGTCGTATATGAGGTCCGGCTTTGGACGTTGATCTGCTGCGCCCCGACGAGCAGTCGTCGGGCGGTCGCGTACGCGTCGCCGTCGACGCGATGGGCGGCGACCATGCGCCGGAGGAAGTCGTTGCCGGCAGCGTCGATTGGGCGCGCCTCAATCCCGAGACAGACGTCATTCTCGTCGGCGACGAAGCACGCATCCGGTCGCTGATCGACGGGACACTGCCGGCAAACGTGGCAATCGTGCAGGCGAGCGAGTCGGTCGGCATGGACGAGCAGCCCGCGGCTGCCGTGCGCCGAAAGCGCGACGCCAGCATCAACGTCTGCATGCGCCTGGTGAAGGAAGGCAAGGCCGATGCGGTGGTAACCGCCGGCCATACCGGCGCCGGCGTGGCATCGGCGATCCTCAACCTGGGCCGGCTGAAAAGCGTCGACAGACCAGCGCTCGCGGTCCAGATGGTGACCGACAAGGGTCCAATGGTGTTGCTCGACATCGGCGCCACGACCGACGCCAGCGGTACGAACCTCTACCAGTACGCCCACATGGGCACGATTTTTGCCGAGCGCGTGCTGGGCATCAGCAATCCCTCCGTCGCCCTCCTGTCCATCGGTGAGGAAGGTGGCAAGGGCGAGCAGCGCGTCCAGGAGGCGACCGGTCTGCTGGCGGCGAGCAAGCTGCGTTTCGTGGGCAATGCCGAGGGCCGCGACCTGCCCCACCATCCGGCCGACGTCGTCGTGTGCGACGCGACCGTGGGCAACGTGACGATCAAGTTTTTCGAAGGACTGTCGAGCTTCATCTTCGACATGCTGCGCACCGAGTTCAAACGTTGGCCATTAGGTCCTGTTGGCTACGCCTTCATGAAGCCCGGCATAGGCCGCATCCGCCGCCGCTTCGACTACGAGCGGCTGGGCGGCGCGCCACTGCTCGGCGTCAAGGGCACCGTGCTGATCACCCATGGCCGCGCCAAGCGGCGAATGATCGGCTTCGCGGTCGAAGTCGGGGCCGCGGCCGCTCGGGCCAAGATTCCCGAACGGATTGCCGATGCACTCGCATGAGGATCAGCGCGAGGCGCGCCGCCTGGCGCTCGGCGCGGTCTTCGAGGCCGACTTCGGCCAGCGCACGCCGATCAAGGTGCTCGAGCGCCGGCTGACGGAGGAGGGCGCGAGCCCTGAGGCAGCCGCGCTGGCGCGCGAGATCGTGACTGCCGTGGTCGACAAGCGCGACGTAATCGATGCCCAGATAGAGGAGGCTGCGCCTCGATATCCGGTCGTCCAATTGGCCCGAATTGATCGTGCTTTGTTGCGTTCGGCGATGGCTGAACTGCTACACTCCCGCACGACGCCGGCCCGGGTGGCCATCGCCGAGTGGGTCGAAATGGCCCGCGAATACAGTGGCGAACCGGCTCGACGTCTGGTGAATGGTGTGCTCGGGCGTGTCGCCAGAGACGCGACGGACCGTGGGCGGGATATGCCGACCTCAACCATCAAAAACGGAGGCGGAGCAGACCGCCACACAGGAGGGAGCACTGGGTGACCGCATCGACGTATGAGCGGCTGAAGAAGATCGTTGTAGAGCAGCTTGGCGTGGACGAGGACCAGGTAACCCCCGAGGCCTCGTTCGTCGACGACCTGAACGCCGACTCGCTCGACCTGGTCGAGTTGATCATGAGCCTGGAAGAGGAATTCGGCGCGGAGATTTCCGACGAGGATGCCGAGAAGATCCGAACCGTCCAGGACGCTGTCGACTACGTCGAGGACAAGTCACCCGCATAGACGCGCCGGCACCGGCGGCATGACGCCGGCTTCGCGACTGGCCGAACATCTGGGTCTGCGCCTCGGCGATCTGACGCTGCTGTCTCAGGCGCTGATTCATAGCAGCTATCTGCACGAACAGCCGGCCGCCGGCAAATCGAACGAACGCCTCGAGTTCCTGGGTGACTCGGTCATCTCGCTCGTCGTATCCGAGGCGCTCTGGTCGCGCTATCCCGACGAGGACGAGGGCTCGCTCACGACCCGCCGCGCGGCGATCGTTTCAGCTCGCGGCCTGTCGCGCATCGCTCAACGTTTGGGACTGGCCGAGTTCCTTTCGCTCGGACTTGGGGCAGCCGCTGCAGGTGAGGGGGCGCGCAATTCCGTTCTCGCCGCGACCTTCGAAGCCGTGACCGGCGCTATCTATCTCGATCTGGGTCTCGATCTGACGCGTGCCTGGTTGCTCGACGTGTGCGCGCCGGCGCTCGACGACCAGTACACGCTCGATGACCTGAAGGCGCCCAAGAGCCTGCTCCAGGAACGGAGCTACGCGCGCACCGGCAAGGCGCCGCAGTACCGGCTGGTGAGCGAGGAGGGGCCGCCGCACTCCAAGTACTACGTTGTCGAGGCGGTCGTGGGCGGCGAGAGCCTCGGCCGTGGAGAGGGCAGCAGCCGGCGCGAAGCGGAAACCGCGGCCGCGCGCCAGGCACTCGAGCAGCTTCCCCAGGGATCAACACGGTGAGCGTCGCGCGTCTGACGGCACTGAGGCTGGTCGGCTTCAAATCGTTTGCCGAGCGCACGACGGTCGAGTTCGGGCCGGGCATCAGCGCCGTGGTCGGGCCGAACGGCAGCGGCAAGAGCAATCTCGCCGACGCGCTCCGCTGGACCCTCGGTGAGCAGGGGCGCGGCCTGCGTACGCGACGCTCGGAGGACGTCATCTTCGCCGGCTCGTCGACCCGCCGGGCGATTGGCATGGCCGACGTGACGCTGGTCATCGACAACCACGACCGACTGCTGCCGGTCGACTACGGCGAGGTGGAGATCGGCCGCCGGCTGTATCGATCGGGCGAGAACGAGTACCTGCTCAACCGCCAGAAGATCAGGCTGCGCGACCTGGTCGAGCTGCTCGATGCCGGCAACCTGGCCGACAACGCATTCCTGTTCATCGGCCAGGGCATGGTCGACCAGGCTCTGGCGCTGCGGCCCGAGGAGCGGCGGCCGTTGTTCGAGGAAGCGGCCGGCGTGCGAAGGCACGAACGCCGCCGCCGGCAGGCAGAGGCCGAGCTGACCGAGGCGGAATCAAACCTCGAGCGCTTGCGCGACCTGCTCGGCGAGCTCCGGCCGCAGGCGCGCCGCCTGTCCGCTCAGGCCGAGCAGCTTCAGGCGCGGCGCACGGCCGGGGTCGATCTCGCCGAGGCACTGCTTGCGGCGGCGCGGGCGAGATGGGTGGGCGCCTCCGCGACAGCGACGCGCGAACAGACGGTCGTTGACCAGGCCCGCGCCGCCGCCGATACGGCCCTGGCCGAGCTGAACAGGGCCGAGGATCTGGCCACGACCGTGTCCGGTCAGATAGGCGCGCATGGCGATCTGGAGCGCAAGGAGCGCGAGGTGCTCGACCGCAAGCGCACCGAGATCGTCGAGCTGCGCGTCGGCCTGGCTCGGATCGAGTCCGAATCGACGGCCATGGATCGCGATCGGCAGCGCGTCACCGCAGAGATGGGTGAAGCGGAACGTCGCATCGCTGCCGCTTCGGCGACGCTGGCCGAACCCGGTCTCGAGCGTGACGAAGCGGCGTCTGCTGAGCTGGAACTGCTCGAGCGTCAGCTCGCAGAACACGACGCAGCACTGACGGCGGGCGACGGCAGCCCGCAGGCAAGCGCGGACCGGGCGCGCCGCGAGCTCGCCGCCCGCACGGCCGAGCGGCGCCAGCACGAGGCTCGCTCGATCGCCGTTTCGAGCTCGTTGAGGGAACAGAGGTCACGCCTCGAGCGGCTGGCCGGTGAGCTGGCCGAGGGCGAGCGCGCCCGGACTGAGACGGTTGCGCGACTGGAGGCCGCGGTTGCGGCTGAGACTGCGGCTGCTACCGCGCTGGACGCTGCCCGTGCTTCGGTCGACAAGGGACACGCCGAACGAAGCGCCGCTACGCAGCTCGCGGCCGAGCTCGAGGCCGAGGCAACAGCCGCGCGCGCCAGGCTTGCTGCCCTGGAAGCGGTAATCGATCCAGATGGTGAGCGCGGCCTCGCTCGTGCGGCACGCGCGCGCGGCGGCCAGCTGATCGGGGAGGGGCTGGAGGTCGAGCCGCGCTTCCGCACGGCGGTCGCAGCCGCGCTCGGAGATGCCGGCACGGCGTGGCTGGTGGCCGAGGCCGAGGTCGTACAGCTTGCGCAGCGGCGTGGCGTCCTCGCGCTCGGCAAGAAGGCCGCCCGCCGTGATGCATCCAGGCTCGCGCAGGCCGGAGCTGACGTGCTTGCCGCCGCTGGCGCCGCGGGTGGAGGATCGCTCGTTGACGCCATCCGGCGCGATCCGAACGGGAAGGTATCCGAGCTGCTCGAGCGTGTCGTTTGGCTGCCCGAGCTTGGCGGCGCGTTGGCGCTGAGACAGTCGCTGCCCGCCGGATGGCGCGCGGTCACCCTGGCCGGCGAGGTCGTGGCAGAGGACGGCCTTGTCAGCCTTGCTCGCGAGCGATCCGAGATCGACATCGCCAGTCGACGTGCAGCCGAGGAGGCCGGACTGGCCGAGCTCGAGCCACGCTTGGAGGCGGCTCGAGCCGCGGCACAACGGCAGGCCGGCGCAGGCTCGAGTGCTGCCGAGGCACTGCGCGAGGCGGCACGTGCTGCTGATGCCGCCCGGACCGAACACCGACGTGCGGCCGAGGCGGAGCGGGTTGCCCAGCGCCGCGCCGAGCAACTCGTGCGTGAGCATGCCTGGCTGGCATCGCAGGTCGAGCGCCTTGGAGCCGAAGCGGCCGGGATCAGCGACCTGCTCGCTCGACTCGACGAACAGGTTGTCGACCTGGAGGGCCGGTTGGTCGAGGGCGCACCGAGCGCGGCTCGCGAAGACGAGCGCCGCCAATCGGTCGCCCGCCTTCGCTCGAGACGCGACGAGCTACAGAAGCTAGTCCAGGAGCATGCGGCCCGCGCGGCGGCCAACGACGAGGCGCGCCGACGGGCGGAGATATCACTGGCACTCGACGAGGCCCGGGTACGTGATCTGGACGCCGAAGTTCGGCGCGTCGGTGAGCGTGACATCGATCTCGGCGCACGACGCACCGAGCTCACCGAGGCCCTCGCCGTGCGCGTCGATGAGGAGCGCAAGCTTGCCGCCGCGCTCGACGAGCTGGTTCGTGCCGGCGCGGACGATCGCGCCCGGCTGATGAGCGCCGAGCGGACGGCGGTCGACGCGCGCGAGCGTCTGCGCGCCTCCGAGACCGCGCGGCGCGAGGCTGAGATGCGAGCCATGGAGGCGCGCCTGCAGAGCGACCAGCTACGCGAGCAGCTGCTCGTCGAGCTGGCCTCGATTGGCGCCGATGGCCTAGCCACGTTGAGGCACGCAGCCGGGGCTTCGTCGGACTCCGAGCCGACAGAGCCGGCCGAGGCAGCCGGGTTGAAGGACTCAATCGACTCCGACGGAGAATCCGACGACGAGGGCGAAGTCGGCCAGCTCGAGGAGCTCCTCGACTCGGTCGTCGCGAGGTGGCGCGCGGAGCCATCCGACGAGATGCCTCCAAGTCCGGGCAAGATCGCGTCGCTCCGTCGCCGCTTCCACGATCTCGGCGCCGGCAACCCGTTTGCTGCCGAGGAGTACGCGGAGCTCAATGAGCGGCTGACGACCCTCGAGGCGCAGAGAACGGACATGGAAGCGGCGATTACCGCGACGCGCGAGCTCATCAGCTCCCTGAGCGCGCTCATCAACGACCAGTTCCGGACCACGTTCGCGGCCCTCGAGGACGCGTTCGCGAGGCGCTTCCACGAGCTGTTCGGCGGCGGCGAGGCGCAGCTGAGCCTGACCGCGCCGGACGACCTGTCGGCGACAGGGATCGAGATTCACGCTCGCCCGCCGGGCAAGAAGCGCCAGCCGCTGTCGATGCTTTCCGGTGGCGAGCGAGCGCTGACTGCGGTGAGCCTGCTGCTGGCCATGCTCGAAGTCCGGCCGGTGCCGTTCTGCGTGCTCGACGAGGTCGATGCCGCGCTCGACGAGGCGAATGTGACGCGCTTCTCGAAGGCGCTCCGCGGGCTTGCCGAGCAGACTCAGTTCATCGTCATCACCCACAACCGGGGCACGATCGAGGGCGCCGACGCGCTGTACGGAGTGACCATCGGTGACGACGCGGTGAGCCGCGTGATCTCGCTACGTCTGCCGCGCAACGGCGCCGGCGGCAAGGGCGACAGCACTGACGAGTTGCTCGAGCAAGCCGGCGCGGCTGCCACGTGAGCGATCTCAGCGGCTACGAGGAAGGCGTCGCCAAGACGCGCCACGGCGTCATCGGCCGCCTGCGCGGCATCCTGCGCGGCCCGCTCGACGATGACGCCTGGGAAGAGGTGGAAGAGGCGCTGATCTCGGCCGACCTCGGTGCCACGCTTGCCGGCGAGGTCGTCGAACGCGCCCGCGAGCGGCGTGACGTCAAGGATGCCGAGGCCGCGGTCGAAGCGGAGCTGCTCGGCCTTTTCGCACCGCGCGACCCGACCCCATGGCCGCGCATCCCGGCGCCAGGCGTGCCGGCCGTGGTGCTCGTCGTCGGCGTAAACGGCACCGGCAAGACGACGACCGTGGCCAAGCTCGGTCACCGCTTCGAGAGCCGCGGCGCCAAGGTGCTGTTGGCGGCCGCCGACACATTCCGCGCCGCGGCCACCGAGCAGCTCGAAACGTGGGCAAGGCGGGCGAACCTGCCCCTCGTCTCGCACCAGCCGGGTGCCGATCCCTCGGCAGTTGTCTACGACGCGCTCGATGCCGCCGCCGCGCGCGGCACGGACGTCGTCATCGTCGACACCGCCGGACGGCTGCACACCAAGAGCAACCTGATGGACGAGCTGGCCAAGATCCGGCGCACGATTGCCAAGCGGCTGCCCGACTCGACGCCCGAGGTTCTCTTCGTACTCGACGCGACGACCGGACAGAACGGCCTCACCCAGGCAAAGGCGTTCCACGAATCATCCGGTCTTACTGGCATCGCGCTGACCAAGCTCGACTCGACTTCGCGCGGCGGAATTGCCTTCGCGATCGAGGACGCGCTCAAAGTGCCGGTGCTGTTCGTGGGCGTCGGCGAGAAGATGGAAGACCTGCTCGACTTCCAGCCGAACGCCTTCGTCGAGGCGCTGTTCGCCTAGCTCGCAGGCGCCTCGGCCACCCTCAGCTCATCGATCGTCTTGATCCGTCGAACAGGCGAGAACCACACGATGACGAACGCTAGAAGCCCTACCAGCGGCCCGATGAAGAGCGTCTCGCGCAGGCCAATCTGCAGCGCCAGGAAGCCCGCCCCGAGCGTCGCGATGAGCTGTGCCAGGAGAGTGGCGACATGGACCGTCGAGTTGACGCGACCCAGCTGACGGTTGTCGACGAGCGATTGGCGGATCGACGTGTCGGTGATGTCGTAGGCGGTCATGGCTGGATCGGTCACGAGCTGGTTGCCGATGAGGAAGGCCATCGCCGCCAGCGGCATGCCGAGCGGTGCCAGTGGCACGAAGAAGGCACCCAGTGCGCTGATCAAGGCGGTCGCGACGACGACTCGGCCCACTCCAAAGCGCGTCGTGATCCTGGTCGTCACCAGCGCGCCGGCGAGCGAGGTGAGGCCGCCGACCGCCGCGATGATGCCGATCGCAGCGGCATCGAGGTGAAGCTCCTCGATCGCGAACAGGTACCAGAGCGCGCCGTAGACGCCCCACATGGCGGCACTCGCCATTGAGGCCATCGTCAGAGCGCGCAGGATGCTGCTGTGGCCCACGATGCGCAGGCCGATCGCTATCTCGCGCAGAACCGGTTCGCGATCGGCCTTCGCCGGCGGTGGGGGTTCCTTCGCCCGAATCCTGCCCAGGAACAGCGCCGAAGCAAGGAAGCTGAACGCGTCGACGAGCACTGCGATCGGGGCGGTCAGGATCTGCACCAGGAAGCCAGCCGCACCAAACGCCGCAAACTCGGATACCGATCCCGACGCGGCGAGGGCGCCGTTCGCGCGGACAAGATCCCGGCGCGGAACGATCGTCGGCAGGAACGCATTGTCGGCGGCGTCGAAGAAGGTCGTCAAAACCGCGACCAGCAGAGCGACGATCAATAGCAGCGGCAGGGAGAGCCAGCCGCCGAAGGCCGCGGCAGGGATGGTGAGGAGCAGGACGGCCCGTCCAAGGTCGGCCCAGATCATCACCGGCCGGCGGCGCAGACGGTCGACCCACGCTCCGGCGACGAGTCCGACGACCAACCCGGCCACGAGGTCCATGCTGCGCACAAGCGAGACGCCAACGGCGTCGGCGTTGAGCGTCACGATCGCCACGAAGGGCAGCGCGACTCGAGTGACCAGACTGCCGAAGATCGAGATCGTCGCCGCCGCCCAGACGCGCCGGAACGCCGAGTTCTGCCATAGCGAGCTGTCGGGCAGCTCCGCGGGCGGCGGGAAGTGCGGGTCGGTTGTCGGGTCTACCCCCATCAGGCGTGATGAGCCTCTTCGTACCGACGCCTGTCCTCGGTCTCGAGCTGGAGAGTGCTGTGCTCGACGTCGAAGTCCGTCGCCAGGCACTCGTTCAGCTCGGCCAGCACGCTCGCCGGCTTGGCATCGTTGTGAACCACCACGTGCGCCGAAGCGACGAGCATGCCGCTGGTGATCGTCCAGACGTGCAGATCGTGGATATCGACGACGCCTTCAGCGCGCATCAGGTGGTCGCGGACCTCGGCCAGCTTCATCCCTTTGGGTGTCGCCTCGAGCAATACGCCGACGGCCTCTGAGAGCAGGCTCCACGTTCGGGGCAGGATCAGCAGCCCGATCAGCGCGGAGGCCACTGCATCGACAGCCGTGACACCCGTCGCAGCGATCGTCGCCGCGGCGATGACGACGAGGACCGAGCCGAGCAGATCCGTCAGCACCTCGAGATAGGCCGCGCGCATGTTCAACCCCTGCTTGTCGGCGCCACGCAGCAGGTAGAGCGAGACGCCGTTGCCGACCAGGCCGACCAACGCGAAGCCGAGCATCAGGCCACCGGCTAACTCGGGCGGATTTACCAGCCGCTGCCATGCCTCGTAGAGCACGAACAGGGCGATGCCCATGAGCACGACGGCGTTGATCACCGCGGCAAGGATCTCGGCGCGGTAGTAGCCGAACGTGCGCTTGTCGGACGGCGGCCGAGCTGCGATCCACATCGCCGCGAGCGCGAGGCCGACGCCGCCGACATCGGCCAGCACGTGACCGGCGTCGGCGACAAGCGCCAGGCTGTTGGCCGCGATGCCACCGATGACCTGGACAACGAACACTCCAAGGGTGATCACGAAGACCCAGGTCAGCCGTTGCCGGCGCAGCGCCGCCTGAGCGGCGTAGCTCACTGCACGCCGATGCTCGGCGGGTTGGTCAGCGTCTGGCGCAGGTTCGGCGTCGGTCATCGAGGCACCATTCTGTAGGTCGGCGAAGCATCGCGGCTAAACTCAGCGCCCGTGTTCGACGATCTTTCCGACCGACTTCGAGGCGTCCTCGGTCGCCTGACCGGCCGTGGCCGAGTTACAGAGGCCGATGTAGACGCGGCCCTGCGCGAGGTTCGCCTCGCTCTGCTCGAGGCCGACGTCAACTTCCGCGTGGTCAAGGACTTCATGGCCCGCGTTCGCGAGCGTGCCATCGGATCGGAGGTGCTCGACAGCCTCAACGCCGGCCAGCAGGTCATCAAGATCGTCCACGAGGAGCTGACCACGATCCTCGGTGCCGGCGACCGGACGTTCCATCTCAGTGGCTCACCCGCGGTGGTGATGCTCGTCGGCCTGCAGGGTTCGGGCAAGACGACCTCGGCGGCCAAGCTTGCCCGGCACATCACCAAGCAGGGCCGGCGACCGATGCTCGTTGCCGCGGATCCCTATCGTCCGGCCGCCGCGGACCAGCTCCAGACACTGGGCAAGCAGCTCGACATCCCGGTCTACCGCGCCCCTCAGGGCACGAGCGTGCTCGATATCGGCCGCGGCGCGATCGGAGCGGCGCGCCAGCAGGCACGAGACGTGGTCATCATCGATACCGCCGGCCGGACATCGATCGACGTGCCCTTGATGGACGAGATCCGCAACCTCTCCGCGGCCCTCAGCCCGTCCGAGACGATGCTCGTCGTGGATGCGATGGTCGGTCAGGAATCGGTCGCCGTGGCCCAGGCCTTCGCCGAGGCGACGCCGGTCACCGGCCTCGTGCTGACCAAGGTCGACGGCGACGCCCGCGGTGGCGCGGCACTGTCGATCGGCGCCGTGACCGGACTGCCGGTGAAGTTCCTGGGCACGGGCGAGCGCACGGACGCACTCGAGCCGTTCCACCCCGACCGCCTTGCCGGACGCATCCTGGGCATGGGCGACGTGATGACGCTGATTGAACGCGCCCAGGAGAACGTCGACCAGAAGGACGCCGAGGAGCTGGCACGCAAGCTGCAGCGCAACGCGTTCACGCTCGAGGACTTCCTGTCGCAGATGCAGCAGCTCAAGAAGATGGGCCCGATCGGCCAGCTGCTCGAGCTCATGCCCGGCATGGGCGGCGCGGCCAAGGAAGCACAGCAGGCTGTCGATCGTGGTGACCTGACCCGGATCGAGGCAATCATCCAGTCGATGACCATTGCCGAGCGACGCGATCCGGACCTGCTCAGCGGTAGCCGGCGTCGACGCGTGGCGCGCGGCTCGGGAACGTCACTCCAGGACGTCAACCGGCTGCTCAAGCAGTTCGTCGAGATGAAGAAGATGATGAAGCAGTTCAGTGGTGCGGGCGCCAAGCGGGCGATGCTGCCGTTCGGCAATCGCAGATAGGACGGCGGTCCGTTCGACAGTTCCTGGGCTTAGTGGGACCATGACGACGATGACATCCGATCCCCAACCACCCGCTTTTCCGCGCGTTTCAGGCCCCTCCGGCGACACCGGCCGGCCCATCGAACCGTCGCCCGGTTCGATCTTCAGCAAGCCAACACCGACCGAGCCCGTGGCACAGACGGCTGGTCCCGGCACATCGGCATCCGCCACCGGCGGCCATCGATCCCGCTGGCTGATCGCCCTGCTGGCGACGATCGCCGTCGTGGCGGTCATCGGCGGCGTGTTCCTCTCCCTCGGGCCGCGTGCCGGCTCGCCCTCGGTTGCGGCGCGCTTCGCACCGGCTGACACGGCCATGCTGATCGAGGCCCAGCTCGACCTGCCCGGAGATCAGCACGACAACCTGGCAGAGTTCATGAGCCACTTCCCGGGCTTTGCCGATCCAGCGGCGTTCGACCAGAAATTGGACGAGATGCTCGAGGAGGCGGTCAGCAGCTTCGGTGGCGGTGAGATCTCCTGGGAAACGGACGTCGAGCCGTGGTTCGGCGGACTGGTCGCGATATTCGGCGCCGGTCAGCAGCCGAGCCAGGATGCGCCACAGGAGTTCACAGTCGCACTTTCCATAAAGGATCGGGCGGCCCTCGACCAGGTTCTGTCGACCAAGCTGACCAACGCACAGTCCGAGGACTACCAGGGTCACCAGATCTGGACATTCGGCGACAGCGGCGGACCGACTGCCATCGTCGCGACGGACGACGTGCTGCTGTTCGGCTCGAGTGTCGACCAAGTCAGGGCCGCGCTGGACGCTCATGACGATCGAGCGCCAGGTCTTGCGGACGACGAGTTCTACCTTCAGCAGCTGGGCCACCTGAGTGCCAATCGGCTCGGCTCGTTCTACTACGACGGCGTATCGGCCGGAATGCCGCTGCCGAATCAGGCCATGGACGGAATGCCCGACATCGGTGCGCTTCAACCGTTGATCGCCGCCTCCGCGGCGCGGGTTGTTGGCGAGCTGCGGGCCGAGGGCGACCACCTCGAGATCGCGGCCCGCAGCGAGCGCTCATCGAGCGCCGACCTGCCGCCACTTCCGGGCAACGCCACGACCAACCTGGCCGAGAAGGCGCCCAGCGACGCGGTTCTCTACCTCGAGATGCGCGACGTCGGAACCACGATCGGGTTTCTGCTCGACACCGCCATGACACCGCTCGCGAGCCCGGGAACGGATCCCAACGCGATGGATCCGCGGCTGTTCGAGCAGCTGCTTGGAGCACCGCTCGACGAATACTTCGATTTCATCGATGACGCATCGCTGTCCTTCTCGGGAACCAGCGAGACGCCGCAGATTTCGTTCGTCGCCACGGTGACCGACGATGTGATCGCCAACCAACGAATCGACCGGCTCGTCAGCATGGCTCGATCACTCGGCCCGATGGCCGGCGATCTGAGCGTGATGGAGGAGCAGCACGGTGACACCACGATCCATGTCATCAACATCGGCGACGGCGAGCCGGACGAATCAGAGTCGGTTTCGATCGCGGTCAGTGGTGGTCGCTTGTACCTGGGCACCAACGGGTCCGTGGCAGCCGCTCTGGACAGGACGGCCGCTGATTCGCTTGCCTCGACCGACGATTACCGCACCGCCCTGGCGGCAGGCGGGGCGAGCAACTCGGGCATCGTCTTTGGGGACATCACCGCGCTGCGGTCGATGGCCGAAGCGTCTATGTCGGACGCGGAGCGAGCCGAGTACGTCGCCGACGCTCAACCCTTTCTCGAGCCACTCAGTCACTTCATGCTGGTTAACCAGACGGATGGCTCGATTGTGGTCAGCAACGGCTTTCTGTATGTCGAGTAACCTTGTGCCCACTTTCCAGGGAGGCTTCTAAGACCAAGTGGCAGTACGCATCCGTTTGACGCGCGTTGGCGCAACGAAGAAACCGACTTATCGCTTCGTCGTGGCCGACAGCCGCAATGCCCGCGATGGGCGCTCGCTCGACACGCTCGGTCATTACAACCCGCGCACCGATCCTGTCGAGATCAAGGTCGATGAGGCCAAGGCACATGACTGGCTCAGCCGCGGCGCCAAGCCGTCGGAGACCGTCGAGCGCCTGTTCCGTCAGGTCGGCGTTCTGCCGGCCAAGCAGTCCTAGGCAGATGTCGGCCGAATCCCTCGTCGAGTACGTCGCCAAGGCGCTCGTCGATGAGCCCGACTCAGTCAGCGTCAAGGCCGTCGAGGACCAGGACGGGCGGGTGATCGAGCTGCATGTCGCCGAATCGGACATGGGCAAGGTCATCGGACGGAACGGCAGCGTCGCCAAGGCGATGCGCACGCTGCTCAAGGTGGTCGCTGCGCGCGAAGGGGAGTCGATCTCGCTCGAGATCCTCTAGTTTCGTGTCCACGGAGCGCCTGGTGGTGGGGCTGGTGCGCGGCGTGCATGGACTGCGCGGCATGGTCCGCGTGGAGATCCTTTCCGACAACGAAGATCGCTTCGCCGTGGGCAGCGTGCTCCACCCGGAGGGCGACGATCGACGGCTGACCATCGCCAGCGCCCACCGAGATGGCCCCGGTCTGTTGGTCAAGTTCAACGAAGTCCGCGACCGAAACGAGGCCGACAGCCTGCGCGAGCTGTATCTCGAAGCAGAGATCGGCGACGAGCTGCCGGCCGATACCTTTTACTGGCACGACATCATGGGCAGTCGAGTTCTGTCGACCGAGGGCGAGGAGCTGGGCACAGTCGCCGACATCTTTCGAGTTGGTGAGTCGGAGGTGTACGTCGTGCGCGGGACGCGCGGCGAGGTTCTCGTCCCGGCCGTCCAGGCAGTCGTCCGAGAGCTGCTGCCGTCGGAGAAGCGCATCGTCGTCGACGCAGCCGCGCTCGGCCTCAACACGGACGAAGAGGCACCCGCGGAGGAGACGGCAGCAGGGGAGGCCGAATGACCCCGTTGCGGATCGACGTGGTCACCCTGTTTCCGGAGACCTATCCCGGGCCGCTCGGGCTGAGCATCAGCGGCCGTGCCCTCGAGCGCGGACTCGCCGAGCTGACCGCCCACGACCTTCGCCGCTGGGGTCTCGGTCGCCACCGCAGCGTTGACGACTATCCGTACGGCGGTGGCGCAGGCATGATCCTGCGCGTCGAGCCGATCGCCGGCGCCCTGGCAGAGCTTGCCGGTTCCGAAACGACGCGGATCCTGCTCGATCCCGGCGGCACAGTGTTCAGCCAGTCGATCGCCCACGATCTCGCGCAGCGCAGCCACCTGCTGTTCGTGTGCCCGCGCTACGAGGGCGTCGACCAACGAGTGCGGGAGATGGTCGATCTGGAGCTTTCGGTCGGCGATTACGTGGTCTCGGGCGGCGACCTGCCGGCGATGATCGTCATCGATTCGATCCTGCGCCTGCTGCCGGGAGCGATCGACGAGCTTTCCACGACCGACGAGTCGTTCGCCGACGGCCTGCTCGAGTACCCGCAGTACACCCGTCCGGCGGAGTTCGAGGGCCGGACAGTGCCCGAGATCCTGCTCAGCGGCGACCACGGCGCGGTCGATCGATGGCGCCACGAGCAGTCGCGCGCCCGCACTGCCGAACGACGGCCGGACCTGCTCGCCGAGCGGCCCCGAGACGACGCCTGGTGAAGAACAACCTGCTCGTCTGGACGAGCCACTCATGCCGTCCAGACGTGTTCGAACAAGAGCTGGCGGCCGGCAACCTGCCCAATTACGCCTCGCTGGTCGAGCGCGGCACTTACTTTCCCAATGCGAGGGTCGGCGGCCATTTCCAGCGCACCAGCAACCTCAGTGAGATCACCGGCCGACCGTTTACGTCGGAGGTCCATCCGCGCGAGAACATCCTCAACGCGGCGGCCGAGTCGGGTGCCCACGTCGGTGTGGTCAACGACTTCATCATTACCCAGGGCGCACGCTTTCTGGTCGCCAAGGCCAGGATCAACTCGATCGACGAGGTCTACCCGCGGCTGATCGATAAGCCCCCGTTGCCGAACCTGGGCACGCCCAAGATCGAGTTCCTGCCCGATCTGTCACCGGAGCGGTGGCTGTACTGGTACCGCGAGCGCGCCACACATCGGCACTTCTACAACTTCGCCCTCGCGTTCGAGGAAGAGGGCGGGTTGCTGGTTGAGGTCGCGGGCGAGAACCCGGGTTTCGTCAGGGATCAGCAACGCTATTCGCTCAGACTCCAGGACCGCTGGTTCGGCGACACCCTGCGCCACCTGGAGCAGAAAGGAGTGCTCGACGACACGGTCATCGTCGCCTTCAGCTCGCATGGCACGTCGATCGACTCGTGGCTGCCGCTGATGAAGCGGATCACCCGGGCCAACGTCGACCACGCCGGCTTCAACTTCCATCCGAACGTGAGCGGCTCATTCATCGTCATGGCCGGACCCGGCATCAGCCAGGGCCGCAATGAGACGTGGGTCTCGGTGATGGACATGAAGCCCACTCTCTGCCGCCTGCTTGGCATTCCAGACCTGGGTGGCTCGACCTACGGCGTCGATCTGCTGGTTCCGGGCGAGCTGCCCGGCGATCGTCTGCTCGCCGATGTCACCGACGAATGGTGCTACTCACTATTCGACACTTCGACCGGTTGGCTGATGATGAAGACGCCGTACGGCGAAGATGCCAACCGAGACACCGTCGTGGGATTGCCCACGTCCGAGGATGGACTGGTCGCTTTTCAGACCAACGACGATCCAGGCTGCACGACGGTCAGGACGGACGACTTCCTGGCTCACCCGGGACGCAGTCGCTTCGGGGAGGAGATCCATCGCCTCGGGTTGCGGCCGCCGGCGCGGCTGCGCGGAGACACGTGAGCCTCAACCTCGGACTGGCTGTATACTCCGCCACCCGACCATTACCCGTGGCGTCCGCTGTTGCGTGCCGCCCTGAGATCAGAGAGTCAACATGAGCGTCATCGACGAGATCAGCGCCGAACAGCTGCGCACCGACCTTCCCGAGCTTGCCTCCGGCGACACCGTGCGCGTCATGGCCCGTGTCCGCGAGGGCAACCGCGAGCGCATCCAGGTGTTCGAGGGTACCGTCATGCGCCTGCGTGGCGGCGGCATCAACCGCTCGATCACCGTGCGCAGCATCCGCAGCGGCGTCGGCGTCGAACGAACCTTCAAGGTCAACTCACCGCGCATCGACAAGATCGAAGTAGTCCGCCACGGCGTCGCCCGCCGTGCGCAGCTGTACTTCCTGCGCAAGCGAGTCGGCAAGGCCGCGTCACTTCGCGAGCGCCGCCCCAGCTGATCCCCGGCCCCGGTGGCGGCACCAGCCGCTCGAAGCGGCGGCCCATGTACTAGGCTTGTCGAGCTGTGGCCGTGATCGTTCCGACAAGGCGCCTCGAGAAGCGACTGACGCGTGAGCACGGCTATCGCCTGATCCTCGGTCTCGACGAAGTCGGCGTCGCGCCATCGTGCGGACCCGTCGTCGCCTGCGCGTTGGCGATGCCACTCGATCGTCGTCCGATCAAAGGCGTTCGCGATTCCAAGACCCTGTCCGCGCCGCAGCGAGAGCGACTTGCCAGGTCGATCCTGCGCCAGGCAGTGACGGTCGGGCTGGGCGCCGCGTCGGTCCGCGAGATAGACACGATCAACATCTACCACGCGACCGTGCTTGCGATGAAGCGCGCCGTGAAGCGCGCCGGGCCACACGACTTCGTAATCGTCGACGGCCGGCACATCCGCGGATTCGAGGAACATGCCGGTCCGTACAAGGCGGTCATCGACGGTGATGCGCTGTGCTACGCGGTGGCCTGCGCTTCGATCGTGGCCAAGGTCACGCGCGACCGCCTGATGCGCCGGCTGGCCGCCCGATATCCGGGCTACGGATGGGAGCACAACGCGGGCTACGCCACGGCCGATCATCGTGCCGGCATGGCCGAGCTTGGCGTCACTCCCCACCACCGGCGCTCGTTCATCACCACGCAGCGAGTTCTGGCCGGCGAGCAGCAGCCTCTGCCACTGTTCGAATCCGAGACAGAGTTGGAGGCAGCGGCCGAGAACGACTCTCCAATCGGCTTTCCGGGACTGATTGCCCTTCCGGCGTGACCCGCGATAAGGCGCTGGTAAGCGGCCGCCGCTAACGTCGTTAGTCGTGGCGACGGAGCGGCAGCGGCGAGGGGCAGTCGCCGAGGACACCGCTCTCGCGTACCTGCGCGGCATGGGCTGGACCGCCGTCGCGCGAAACGTGCGCATCGGCCGCGACGAGATCGACCTGGTAGCGGTCGACAAGGGGCCTCCGCTCGAACTCGTCTTTGTCGAGGTTCGCAGCGCGACGAGCCGCCGCTTCGGCGAGCCCGAGGAACGTGTCGACCGAGGCAAGGTCGGCCATCTCTACCGAGCGATGTCCGCGGTGACCGCGGCTGGCCTCGTGCCTGTCGAGCTGCGC
>DASQLS010000262.1:0-14875 GCA_035629915.1 Candidatus Limnocylindrales bacterium
CGCCGGCATGTAGCCGCCGTTGGCGACGATCGCGAGCAGATTGCTGAATGCGCCAAGGGCGACGATCGGCAGGCCCGGGATACGGGCGTTGCGCAGCAGCGCGGCGAGCACGGCGGCCGTCGACGCCACGTACAGCCACGGTCCGAGATCACCGATGCGCTCGGCCACGGCCGGATTGAACAGGATGACCTGGCTCAGCAGGCCGGCGAACACGACCGGCTTCCAATGGAAGCTGAGCTTGGTCAGGCGCGCCGGATCGCCACCCAGCAACAGGCCGATGACGACGCCGATGACAACCGCGTAGAGGATGAACAAGTTCTGCTCCCCCGGGTGCCGATCAGGCCGGACGAGGGATGACGCGCGGCACAACGACGCCGCCCTTCGTCGTCCGCCGGCGAGGCACGAGCGGACGCTCGTGGGCGTGCTGCATGAGGCGCTCGATGCCGCGAGCGGTGGTCGGCTCGGCAAACAGGAAGCCCTGCCCGAACTCGCAGCCCATGTCGCGCAACCGCTCCAGCTGGCCCGGCTCCTCGATCCCCTCGGCCACGATCTTCAGTCCGAGAGTTCGCCCCAGCGCGACGATCGCGTGGGCGAATGCCCACTCGTCGGGATCGGCATCCGAACGGACGACGAAGTCGCGCGCGATCTTGAGGATGTCGACGCGGAAGCGGCGCAGGTAGCTGAGCGACGAATAGCCCGTGCCGAAGTCGTCGACGGCCATCTTGACGCCCAGCCGACGCAGCTCGTCGATGCGGGCGAGGGTCGTCTGCGTGTCGCTGAACATCGCCGTCTCGGTCATCTCCAGCGCGAGGCGATGCGGGGCGAGTCCGGTGGCCTCGAGGATGCCGGCCAGGTCGGACACGAAGTCGGGCTGGCGCAGCTGGGCAGCGGCGAGATTGACGGTCAGCAGCAGCGGCTTGTGGTCCGGCACGCGGCTGTCGAGCCGAGCGACTTCGCGACACGCGTCCTCGAGCACGCTCTTGCCCAGCGCGAGGATGCTGCCGCTCTCCTCGGCGAGGCTGATGAACTCCTCCGGCGCGACCATGCCACGCGTTGGGTGGAGCCAGCGGACGAGTGCCTCCACGCCGATGATGCGGCCGGTGGTGAGCTTGACGATGGGCTGGAACAGGACGCGCAGCTCGCCGCGGCCGATGCCCTTGCCCAGGTCGGACGTCATCGCGTGGCGGGCCACGATCGCGGCATGGACGGTGGGGTCGAAGACGGCGAAGCGGCTCTTGCCCTCACCCTTGGCGGTGTACATCGCCACGTCCGCGTTGCGCAGCAGCTCGTCCGGACGCTGCGTGTCCGGCCGCGCGGCGGCGACGCCGACACTGGCCGAGATGGAGATCTCCTGACCCTCGACCTGGAACGAGAGCTTGAGCGCGTCGAGCACGCGGTGCGTGACGGCAAGTGCCCGCGCGAGGTCGGTCGCGTCGGATAGCAGGATCGCGAACTCGTCGCCGCCGAGACGCGCAACGAGGTCGCCGTCGCGCACGCAGTCACGCACCCGGTCGGCGACGGCGACCAGCAGCTGATCGCCGGCGGCGTGGCCAAGGCTGTCGTTGACCAGCTTGAAGTTGTCGAGATCGAGGAACAGCACGACCGGCTGCAGGTCCGGATCCGGTGACGCGAGCATTGCCTCGACGCGTTCACTCAGCAGGCTGCGATTGGCCAGCCCGGTCAAGGGGTCGTGGTATGCCTGGTAGCGCAGCTCCTCCTTGAGCCGCGACAGCTCGGCCAGCGATTGCTCGAGCTGACCGTTCTCGAGCGCCACGGCCGCCTGATTGGCGATCGTCTCGAGCAGGCGCAGGTCCTCCTCGAGGAAGGTCGTTCCCTCCGTCATCCGGTTGGCGATGACCATCGATCCGAAGACGCCCGACTCGCCGCGAAGTGGCGCGACCATTGCCTGGCGGATGCCGGTCGAGGCACGCTCGACGTGCGACGGGATGTGGAAGAACGCGTGAGCCTCGTGGTCCACGCGCTGGTGGAGCGGGTCACCGCGAATCGGGGTCGGAACCATGGTCGTCGGTGGTTCGCCGTAGATAACCTGGGACAGCAGGCCATCCGCATCGTCAGTGCGCGGCAGGAGGAGCAGCTCGGCACGCTCGGCGCGGAACATGTCGCGCGCGTGTTCGAGCAGCGCGACAACCGCGGAGTCGAGCTGCGGGGAGTGCTGCAGGATGCGGCTCGACTGGTAGAGCAGCTCCAGTCGTTCGTGCTTCTCACGCTCGGACAGGTACGCGCGGTAGGCGAGGAAGACCGTGCCGAGCGGCACGACCAACAGCACGAGCAACGACGCGTCGCTCTCGATGATCGTCACCGCGAGCAGCGCGAGGCTGGTGTTGGCGACCGCCACGAGGCCGCCAAACTGGACCATCTCGGGCAGCTTCTGGTACTGCGGCGCGCCACCCGACAACGAGATGGCGGTCGCGATCGTCAACGCGCTCAGTACCGCCCCGGCGAAAGTGGCCGCGAACGCAACAATCCACACTTCCCAGCGGACATTGCCGACGAGCGCCGAGCCGACGTGGAAGACGGCCAGCGTCAGCGTCGCGGCGGCAGCGAAGTTGACCAGGTTGAAGGCGAGCTTGATCGGCGCCTGGCGCGACCACAGCAGGGCGATGGTCGTGCCGGTCACGACGGCGAGCATGTATTCAGCGGGCGAAAGCGTGAACAGGCCGATGACTGCCGGGAATTCGCTCAGCGAGAAGGAGTGCTTCTCGCGTCGGAAATGGACGTCGACGACCTTGAGCTCGGCGAACAGGAAGCCTGCTGCTACCAGCGGCCATGGCAAGTGCACGCTCGGTAGGACAGTGAACTTGCCGGCCAGCACGGACGCGTAGACGACGATCGTCGCCACGCCCAACGCGAGCGTGAACAGAGCCACGCGCACGGCCGGACGGCGCAGCAAAGCAGCCGCCGTGGACACCATTGTTGGGAAGGCACCGGCGACGGTGGCGATCTCCCCCCGATCAGACTTCACCTTGGACGTTCCCTGCGGATTGGCCAAACAATTGGCCTCTGGCGGGCTCCAGCGATCGTTTTGTACCCGTCTGGGAGGCTTGAGGGGGTGGCTCGGTCGTACGCCGCACTTGGGTTACTAGTGGCGTCCACCGGCTGGACTATTGCCTGAGTCGCGGTTAAGACTCGACGATCGTCTATTCGTCGGGCGCACCGGACCTTGCCGGGCGTGCCGACCGGCGGCACTCGAGAGTGCGCCGTTCTAACATTCGGCCTCAGTCATGAGGGGAACCATTTGCTGAAGTGCCCGCGCTGCGGACGGGAAAACCCCGACGATGCGCTCTTCTGCACGCGTTGCGGACAGCGCCTGGGCGGTCGCGCCTCTGGTGTCACCTACCGTCAGCGTCAGCAGGCGGGCGGCTTCGGTATCGGCCAGGGCATCCTCGCCCTGCTCCTCGTCGTGCTGGCCGGGCTGGTTATCTCCGGTGGCGTGTTCGCAATCGTCTTTCTCAACCGTCCGCCGGCCGCGCTGCCCACTGACTCGCCGATCGCCGTACTGCCCACTGAGTCGCCCTCCCCGTCACCGTCCGCGTCGCCGTCGTTCACGCCTTCGCCGCTGCTCACGCCCTCTCCGTCCTTTATCTTCCCGACTGCCAGCCCGTCCGGCTCTCTTCTTCCCTCGGGCAGCCCGCTGCTCACGCCGTCCCCGACACCCTTCGTGACGCCACAACCCACACCCCAACCGACGCCACAACCAACTCCGCGTCCAACGCCGCAGGCGACGCCGGTGGATTGCGGCGTGGCCTCCCAGGGCCCAACCCGCGAGCTCTTCCTGGGCGTGGGCAATGCCGACAGCCGGAGCCCACGAGACGGAACCTACTGGTGCATCCACCGGGCGACGTTCCGAATGGTCTTCGGGTCGACCTTCGGTGAGGTCCAGCTGTTACGCGGAAATCGCGTCCTGGCTTCGGCGGACTGCCGCTGGCCGGACGGTTGCCCGCAGCCGGTCGTGGCCAACTTCGATGTGCCGCGCGAAGTGCAGCCGGATGGCTCTCTGCGCTACCGGTTCATCTGCCAGGGAGATCCCCTGTCATTCGAGGACGAGTGCAACGACGGCATCCAGGACGGGGCCACGATCGAGATTGCTTTCGAGCCCATCGAAGGGCCATAGGAGAGACAGATGCGCATCTTGTTGACTGGTGGCACGGTGGTCAATGCGGATGGTTCGGCCGAGGCGGACGTGCTGGTCGATGGTGAGCAGATCGCGGCCGTCGGTCGTGGCCTCGCCGGATCAGATGTCGGGGCCGGCGTGGATCGGACGATCGACGCGTCGGGCAAGCTGGTCATTCCCGGCGCGATCGACGTCCATACGCACATGGAGCTGCCCTTCGGCGGGACGTTTGCAAAGGACACGTTCGAGACCGGAACGCGCGCGGCCGCGTTCGGTGGAACGACGACGATCATCGATTTCGCGGTCCAGTCGCGCGGCTCGTCGCTGCGCGAGGGCCTGGACGCATGGCACGCCAAGGCGGAGGGCAACGCCTGCACCGACTACGGCTTCCACATGATCATGTCGGACGTCAACGATTCGACGCTGGCCGAGATGGACACGCTGGTGGCCGAGGGCGTGACCGACTTCAAGCTCTTCACCGCGTATCCAGGGGTCTTCTACTCGGACGACGGCGCGATTTTCCGGGCAATGCAGCAGACCGAGCGCAACGGCGGGCTGATCATGATGCACGCCGAGAACGGGATGGCGATCGACGTCGTCGCGGAACAGGCGGTTGCGGCCGGACAGACCGACCCGTATTACCACGGCGTAGTGCGTTATCCGATCTTCGAGGGCGAGGCGACAAACCGCGTCATCCGCCTGGCGGAGGCAGCCGGCGTGCCGGTCTACATCGTCCATCTGTCGGCGCGCGACGCGCTCGAGCAGGTGCGCGCCGCTCGCTCGCGCGGCGCGGCGGCGTTCGCTGAGACCTGCCCGCAGTACCTGTTCCTGTCACTCGACGACATGGGCAATGGCTTCGAGGGCGCCAAGTTCGTCTGCTCCCCGCCGTTGCGACCGGCCGACCATCAGCCCGACTTGTGGGCCGGCCTGGTCGACGATGACCTGCAGGTGGTCTCGACCGATCACTGCCCGTTCGACTTCCACGATCAGAAGCAGCTCGGCGTTGGCGATTTCCGGAAGGTGCCCAATGGCCTGCCGGGCGTCGAGGATCGCGTCGATCTGCTCCACGACGGGGGCGTGGTTGCTGGCCGGCTGACGCGCGAGCGGTGGGTCGAGATCTGTTCCGCCGCGCCGGCGCGCATGTTCGGGCTGGCCGGCGTCAAAGGCGTCGTCGCTCCCGGAGCCGATGCCGATCTCGTGGTCTACGACCCTGCGCGCCGGCACGTTTTGTCTGCCTCGAGCCACCACATGAACGTCGACTACTCGGTCTACGAGGGGCGGCCTGTCGTCGGTGGCTCTGACGTCGTCCTGTCACGTGGCCGCGTCATCGTCGACAACGGGGAGTGGACCGGCGAACGCGGCTGGGGCAAGTTCCTGCGCCGCAAGACCGCCCGCGACTTCCTGACCTAGCCCGGTACGTTCTCCCGCTCAGTAGCCGCGGCGTGCAGAAATACCGCGGAATATTCCTCCAGGGACTCTTATCCGCAGAGTCGGCGCCAAATGCTTGCCTTTCACGGTCGATTGACGGCCGTGATAACGCGATCCACGCTTAGCCACGCCTCAACGGCGTACCCGAACCCTGTGCGAGCCGCCAGATTTGCGGACACCAGTCCCAGGACGCATTTCTCGCACGAACCAGATGCCGGAGATGTTCCCGGAGGGTGATCGGAGCCACTGCCTGATTTCGGAGTTGTGTGCCGGTAGCGACGCCCTGATCAAGGGCGCGACCCTGGACACCCTGTCTCGGTTTGTTCGCGTGTCGCTGAGAACCAGGAACATGCCGAGGTGTTGCGGCCGCCAGCCAAAACGCTCCTCTATGACCGACGCCGCGACTCGCATCTTTACGTCGAATCGGCGCTGCGTTTGCTCATAGGACGTCAGCTCCGATTTCAACTCGTGGATCGCCGCCGCTCGCAGCTCGATGTTGACGGCGGCAAGGTCGATGGAGCCGCGTTCGCCGAGGCGCATGAATGTGACCTCGGGCACGACCTGCCAGCCCAGGGCGGTTTCCTCGCTCGCAACCAGAGAGCCGAGTCGGGCGTGCGCCTCGTCGATCAGGCGGTCGAGCTCTCCACCGCGCCAGCGGATGTCCCATTCGGCGCGCGCGTCGAGAGCGGTGAGGATCGAGCGAACGATGGACGTGCTGAGGGTCGTCAGGTGCCCGCGTTCGGCGCGCGAGATTACGGATTGCGAGACGCTGGCTGCGCGAGCCAGGTCCGACTGACGCATGCCGCGGCGGCGGCGGAGCGCGCGGATGACCAGACCGACGCGCCGATCGTCCATCCTATGAGCATGCAGACGGAGAGTTATCGGTGACTTACCTCGCGGCCGGAGTCACGAGGTGCTGAGGGTTGTTGGCGCGGGCCTGCCCCGCACCGGAACCAAGTCCCTGCAGGCCGCGCTCGAGCAGTTGCTCGGCGGGCGCTGCTATCACATGCACGAGGTGTTCGATCACATGGACCACGTGCCAACCTGGCGCGCGGCCCTGCGTGGCGAGCCGGTCGACTGGGATGGCGTGCTGGGTAACTACGTCGCGTCGGTCGACTGGCCGTCGTCGGCGGTCTGGGCTCAGCTGGCCGAGGCGAATCCGTCGGCCGTGGTCGTGCTGTCGGTCCGCTCGGACGTCGCGGCGTGGTGGGACAGCGTCAGCTCGACGATCGTGCACTCGCTCCACGACGACCGACCACCCGACGAAGTCGAGTGGCAGTTGATGCTGCGCGAGCTGTTCGGCTCACTGACGCCCGACTGGAACAATCCGTCTGAGGCGGCGCGAAATGCGGCGGTGCTGAGCGCCTACGAATGGCACAACGCCGCCGTTCGCGCGGCGATCGATCCGTCGCGCCTCGTCGAGTGGCGCGCGAGCGACGGATGGGAGCCACTCTGCGCCGCTCTCGGCTTGGCCGTGCCTGACGAGCCGTTCCCGAAACTGAACTCGCGCGACGAGTGGTGGGCGCGAAAGACGGCGCGGCTCGACGCGAAAACCGAACGCAATACCGCGGCCCACGAAGCGAAGCCGCAATCGCCAGAGGCGTCTGCACAAGGGTGAGGGCGGAGGTCACCTTCCTGGGCCACTCGACCGTGCTGGTCGAGATGGGCGGCATCCGCGTCCTGACTGACCCGGTGCTCTTCGACAGGGTGACCATCCTGCGTCGTGCGGTGTCGACGCTCCCCGCCGAGCTGTATCGCGACATCGATGCCGTGGTCATCAGCCACCTGCATCTCGACCACTTCGACATGTCGTCGTTGCGCCTGCTCGGCAAGGCCACGCCGCTCATCGTCCCGCGGGGCGCAGGTCGCCTGCTCGTCAGTGCCGGGTTTTCGGACGTGACCGAGCTGGCAGTCGGTGCCTCGGTCGTCGTCAGCGACCTGGTGATCACCGCCACGCCGGCCACCCACTCGGGCTTCCGTCCGCCGTTTGGGCCGAGTGCCGAAGCGATCGGCTACCTGCTCGATCACGCCAACGAACGCGTCTATTTCGCCGGTGACACTGATCTCTTCCCGGAGATGGTCGAGCTGACCGACATCGATCTCGCGCTGCTGCCCGTCTGGGGCTGGGGGCCACGCCTGGGTCCCGGCCACATGGACCCGAAGCGTGCCGCCGAAGCGCTACGAATTTTGCATCCCACCGCCGCGGTGCCCATACATTGGGGCACCCTGTGGCCGATCGGGATGGGCCGCGTGATGACCCACCTGCTCGAGGGACCACCAGTTGAATTCGCCCGATTCGCGGCGATCGAGGCGCCCGACGTTGCGGTCCTGCTGACTCCACCCGGTCAGACCGTCCCGATTCCGCGCTAGGCAAGCCGCCGCGAGTCGCCGTGAGAGAGGGTGGCTCAGCGTGGGCTGTTATGCCATGGCAACCCCGGCCTCGGTGGCGGGTTATCCGCCTGTTCGGTCGTCGCCGCGAGAGTAGTCACGTCACCGAGAAGCCCGTGCCGTGAGGCTTCCGAAAGGCGTCAAAACGACCGCCGGTCTGGTTTCGGCACGGGTCGAAAGGAGTCAGTCGCCATGACTTACACGAACACAGCCACCCAGGTTCGCTGGCAGCCGTGGACCTATCAGGATCCGAGCTGGCACAGCGCCGACCTGACCGGTTACAAGGTCCAGGCGGTCGACGGTGAGATCGGCAAGGTCGACAAGGACACGTTCGAAGTCGACAACAGCTTCCTCGTTGTCGACACGGGTCCGTGGATCTTCGGCCGGAAGGTCATGCTGCCGGCCGGCGTGGTCAGCGGCATGGACCACCAGAACAAGCTGGTCTTCGTGTCGCGCACCAAGGACCTGATCAAGAACTCGCCTGAGTTCACGGATGAGCTGTTCGAGGACATGAAGTACCGCGAGCGGCTCGGCAGCTACTACGGCGAGGAGGGCGCGGGTTGGTACAACAACCCGGTCCGCTGATCCGGAACCCGGAAGATGATCCGGGAGTGACCTAAGCCCCTTCGAACAGAGCCCCGGCGTAATGCCGGGGCTCTAATTCATGCCTCGGTCAGGTTGATGCCTGGTTAGCTTGCTACTTGGGGCGGCGCGGCACGAGCACCGTCCACTCCTGGGTAATCACCGACTTGTCGTCAGGCCCGAGCGTCGTGACCAGGAGGACAAGGTAGCCGCGATCGGCCCGTGACTCGGATGGGCGAGTCGCTAGCACCTCTGCGCGCGCTCGGAGCACATCCCCTGGTCGAACCGGGGCCAGGTAACGCAGGTTGTCGACGCCGACCCCGACAACCGGGGCGCCGTCAAAGATGTTCGAGAGGACGATGAGTCGCATCGTCGCCGACAGTGTGTGCCAGCCACTGGCGATGATCCCGCCGAACCTCTCGCCACGTGCCACCTCCGGATCGAGGTGGATGGGCTGAGGGTCATACTCGGAAGCGAAGGCGGCGATCCGCTCTTCAGTCATCTCGTACTCGTCCGGCGCGACGATGACATGTCCCGGTACAAAGTCCTCGAGGAAGCGGGTCATGGCGGCGCGTCGGCCGCGGCGACAGGCGCTGCATCCGCGCGGCCGCGCCAACCACGCAGCCTTCGAGACGGCGCGATGAGCTGGGTCGTCAGGAGCGTGGCGCCGATCCCGACCAAAGCGAAGGCCAGCGCCGACTTGGGCCAAAACGAGTCCCTTGGCTGTTCGGCGAATGCGCCAAGCTCGTTGCCCTGGATCATGGCGATGTAGGAGCACGTGAAGCCGAACGTGTCTGGAATCGCCGTGCACAACAGGTCGATGTCGGTCACCAGCGGATTGAGCCAAAGGAGTGCCTCGGGAGCCGGCCGAACGTCGCTCGGGTCGTTGAAGGGAGCCTGGGCGCTGATCGTCAAATAGGTGTGGAAGGCAAGCGTGCCGATGGTCAGCACAAAGGCGATCAGATAGGCGACAGCGGTCGCCACCTGCGTTCGCTTGAAGACCGCCGACATGAGCATCCCAATGGATCCGATGCCGAAGGCCATCACGAACAGGACCACGTACGCCCGAATCACGTCCTCCGGAGCCACACCGCCGAATGCGAAGACGAGGCTCATCAAGGGAACGGACGCAACGATCAGCAGCAGCACGAAAGCCAGCGACGAGACGAGCTTGCCCAGGACCAGTCCGAGTGTGCTGACCGGAGTCGTGATCAGCAGATCCATCGTCTGCTTCTCCCGCTCGGCCGAGATCGCGCCGCTGGTCAGAGCCGGCGCGAGCATCATCGTCAGCAGCGTCTGGAGAATCAGGATCGCGGTGAAGATCGCCTGGCCGATCGAGGCCGAGACGTTCCCGGACACCTGGTCTGTCGCAACGCGCGCCATGTTGAACCCGAACTGGAACTGTGACCGGTCGTAAATGAGCTGGTAGACCGCGAGCACAAGCAAGCCGAGCAGGGCGACGTAGACGGTCATGACCACGAACGCCCGACGGCCGCGCATCCGCCAGCGGGCCTCCTTGGCAAACACGGCGGTGATGCTGGCCCACAGGCTGCGCAACAGACCCGGGTCCGCGCCAAGAGCTTCAGATGCATGTGGCTGCTGAAGATCGCCCGCCGGCGCCTTGATGACTGACTCCTCGGCGGTCATGCGGCCTCATCCTCCGGCTCTTCGTCAGCCGGCGCCGTGACCTGCAGGAACAGCTCCTCCAGGTCGGACGCTACCGGCGCGAACGAGGAGATGACATGCCCGGCCGACATGGCCCTGAAGAGGACCGCGGCGGAGGTGTTCTCGTCCCCGTGCAGGGCAAGCTCCACCACCCCGTCGGTGATCACACTGGCCGCGGCGACTTCCGGCTGCTCGGAGAAGAAATGCTGCGCGGCGACGCTTTCGGCGCGCTCGCCGACAACACGGGCGCGAACGACCGAGCCGCGTCGGAAGCGAGCCTGGATCTCATCGACCGTGCCAGCGGCGAGGACGCGGCCGCGATCGATGATCGCCACCGCGCTGCACAGCTCCTCGAGCTCGGGCAGGATGTGGCTGCTGATCACGATTGTCTTGCCCAGCTTGCTGAGCTCGCGCAGCAGCTCGCGCAGCTCGGCTCGAGCGCGAGGATCGAGCCCGGAAGCCGGCTCATCGAGCAACAGAACCCGCGGATCGTGGACGAGGGCATGGGCGAGGCAGAGCCGTTGCTGCATCCCGCGACTGAGCGAGTGCACGTACTCGTCACGCTTGCTCGTCAGGTCGACCAGTGCCAGCAGGTCGGACACGATTTGCCTTCGCCGGGCAGCGGGAATTACGTAGAAGCGCGCGAAGAAGTCGAGATACTCGGACACCCGCATGTCGTCGTACACGCCGAAGCTGTCGGGCATATATCCGATTACCCGACGGACTGATCCCGGCTCGCGCCTGATGTCGAGGCCGCAGATCAGCGCGGTGCCGGCTGTCGGCTCGATCAACGTCGCGAGCATTCGCAGAGTCGTTGTCTTGCCCGCTCCGTTCGGTCCGACCAGGCCGAAGATCTCGCCCGCCCCGATGCTGAGGTCGACCCCGGCAACCGCCAACGTGTTGCCATATCGCTTGACGAGGCCGCTGACCTGCACCGCCTCGGTCATCTGATGGTGCCCTCGAGCCGAGGATCGAAGGTGAACTCGGTGAAGACGCCGCTAGGGCGAACGACAAACCGAACCAGGAGCGAGCCCGAGGAATCGACGTAACGCTCAGGGTCAGGGATGCGGTAGGTGCGCGAAAGATCGAGCGGCGTGAACTCGATCCATTCCTGCGCGATCCGGTCAAAGAGCTGAACGCGGGGAACGTTCGCAGGCCCTTCGCCGGGTCTTGGGTTCGACGCAAGAGGAGTGTCAGAGTCGGGCTGCTCCTCCGCCGGGAGCGGCTGAAGCTCGTCGGCCTGGACCGCTGGAGTGGTGCGCGTAGCACCCAGGCGGACTGAAAGCCCCGTGGCGTCAAACGTGCCGTCAAAGCCAAGCGGCCGATATTCGGCCGTGACAGTGCCGCGACCCATCGAGTAGAAGCCGCCCTCCTCGAAGCTCTCGACGGCGTCAGCGTCGACGACCGTCGAGACGATCGAGCCGCGAGAGAAGACAGTTGGCCCTGTCGCGCGGGCACGTGCCGGCAGGACGTAAAGCGTCTCGCCCAGGTGCCGGACGCTCGTCCCGGTGTCGATATCCAGAATTCCTCCCGAGCGCCACGCAAGCACAACCGGGCCGGTCGAGAAAACGGCACTCGTGCTGTTGTCCGACGCGCCCGCGAGATGCTGGATGACCGCACGTCGCGCGGCAATCGAGCGCGCTGCGTCCGGGCCGGCCGCGAGCTCATCGGGAAACAGCTGCATGGCCACGTACATGCCCGACGGATTGCGATTGACAGCAACTCGCACGGGGCGTGATTCGCCGGCGGCCATCGGACCGATCACCTGGAACGAGGTGCCATAGATCACACTGACGTGGTCGAGCGCCGTGTCCGACGCGTTCGTCACCGTGCCTTCGGCCACTTCGTTGGTCAGCGTCAGGTCAGTCTCGATGCGCGGCGTGGCCACGGAGGCTTCGGCACGGAACGAACGCTGCACTCCAAATCCGACGCCGAAGTTGCGCAGCGTGGATGGATCGCCTTCGATCACGTCCATCGGCTGCGGCTCGATGTCACCACGCCAGCCAGTCGTCACCGGGCTGGATAGCAGCGCGTCTCCCGCAACCCTCACATCAAAGGTCGCGCGAGTGGGCGAGTACAGCCCAACGTGGATCTCGGACACGCCGCGATCGGCGTTGGCCGCCCCGTGGACCACGGCCAGCTCGTTGACGATCACACTCCCGCCCCTCAGAGACACCCCGTAGGCATAGGCACCTACGGCGAAGACGAGCATCGTGGCGGGCATCGTCAGCCACGCCCACTCGCGGCGGTTGCGGCGGCGCAGGACCAGGTAGTTGAGCGGGCCGACGGCAACGACGTAGGCAACAACCAGGATCGCCAGCTGCTCGAACTGAGGAACCTGCACGGAAGGGAGGTTGCCCAGCGACAACACGAGATGGTCGTCATTGCCGCCGAGCACGGGATCCGTCCTCGCCCCGGTGGACGGCAGAACGACGGCCCAGAACGCCTGCACGTTGGTCGAGTCAGCGAGGATCGGCAAAGTGGGATCGACGCCGATCAGCGCGACGGAGCCCTGCCCGTACGGACTAGTCGCGGCGATGACGCCATCGGCGTTGCTCGCCAGTGAAGTGCCGTGGACGAGAGTGCCAACCACGGCCGGTGCAGCCCCGGCATCAGCAGGCAGGCTGCCGAGTATCGCCTCAAGGTCAGACGGCGGAACGTCCGCGACGCGCTCCGGGCGGTACGGCAGCATGTCCTCCGGAAAGCCGGTCAGGGTCGCCGTCCCGGTGGATCCGCCAAGAACGACGAGGTGGCCGCCGGTGGCGAGCCAGGCCCGCAGCGCGTCGAGGCGCTGAGCGTCCAGGCTGCTCGTATCGATGTCCTGCCACACGATCACATCTGCCGACGCGAGGGCCTGCGCGCGTGACGGCAGGTCATCGGCATTGATCGAGACGATGCTCGGATCACGACTACCGCCGGCCGTGACGAGCTCGCGAACGGTCTCCACCAACGCCTCTGGACGCTCAGCAATGACATAGACACTCGCTCCGGTCGTCTCGATCGTGCCGACGCGCAAGTCGACGGTGACCAGCTCAGACGCGCCGCTCACGAGAGCCACCTTGAATCGGCCTCCCAAAGGCCCGACCAGCGCGTACATGATGTGCTCCTGACGCGCTCCGCTCGCGAGCTCGACGGGCAACGAAAAGGCCGACTCCTGGCCGCCGCCGGAGATGCGCACGTCGCCGCGGACGGCAGGGCCGTCATTCTCGAGCCGAACCCGAACCGGAGCCCAGGTGTTGGGTCGATACCGGTCGCCGAGCATGGGCGCGACGGTCATCGTGACCTCGGCGCCGGCTGCCACCTGCGGGGACGCCGTAACGTCCTGAGCCGCCGCGCTGCCTGGCCCAGCGGCGGCAATCGCCGCACCAAACAAGGCCACAAGAACCATCGCTCGAGCCAGCGGCCATCCGACGTACCGCCATAAGTGAAGATCACCGAAGCAGCGGCTCACGGCGGCACACTAGCGCGCCACTCGAACAGGCGCGTGGCCTGGATGTCGCACCAGACCAGGCCCGGCTCATCCGGCACGGCTGTGCCACGCGTCAGCGTCTCAACCCACGCCCGAGAGGATCCGCCAAAGCGGTTCGCGAAGAGCTCCGGATATGTTGAGATGAGCTGCCGGTTCCTGCGCGTGGCGCGGACGATCCAGCACGTACGCACCTCATACGGCGCGCCGCGACCCAGCGCGATGGCAAGACCATCTGCCTCTCCGCGCTTGCGATCGGACGACCGAATGCTGGCGTTCACGTTGCCGAATGCGTTCACGCACTCGACCAGAATCAGGCTGCGCTGCTCGTCATCGATCAGGCCGACATCGGTGGATCGCCAGGGATCGGTCGGCTTCGACGTCAGTTCGAACCGGCGGCGACGACCGGTGGCTCGCGCGAGTCGCAGCACCAGTTCCTGAATCGCCAGGTGCCCCGCGTCGACCGGTTCCTCCAGCGCATCCCGACCGAGGCTGAAGTCCAGTGGCAGGTCGAGCACAATCGCAATTCGCTGCCATGCCGTGAGCGAAAGTGCGCCGCCGTGCCCGATCTCTGCGTCACTGATCGTGGATTGCGAGAGGCCGCACTTCACGCCCAACTGAACTTGAGTTAGCCGTCGCCTCTTGCGGGCCTGTCGCAGCTTGGCCCCTTCCCTGGCCATCACTGGTTGAAGCCATCGCCGAGCTTGCGAATCCAGGGGCCAACGCTTGCGGTTTCCCATACCGCCCGCATTCTTCGCCCGAGGACTTATCTGGCGATTGCCGCTCGGTTAAAGGCAGTAATGCGGCAGTGATGCGGGCCCGGGTCGGTCGTTATCGTTCCAAACGTGCTGGATACGGATCCGGGCGGTGCGGCTCGCCTTTCGATGCTTAGTCGGGACCGTTAGGGCCTGCAGTCGCGCTGGACCAAGGATGCAGGCGGTAGCCATCGGATCTGCGGTTGGGCAGGGTTACCCGCTCGGCCTATTCGCCTGTGGCCCCTCGGGGCCGTCGGCGGCGCCGCGCTAGCGGGTGCGCGGGAAGCCGAGGTCGACCTTGGACGTGCCCGGATCCGGCCAGCGCGCGGTGACGACCTTGCCTCGCGTGTAGAACTGGACGCCTTCGGGGCCGTACATGTGCAGATCGCCGAAGAGCGAGTCCTTCCAGCCGCCGAACGAGTAGTACGCCACGGGAACGGGAATGGGCACGTTGATGCC
>DASQLS010000263.1:0-2293 GCA_035629915.1 Candidatus Limnocylindrales bacterium
GGCGATCGAGTCGGAAGGGCGCGCGCTGACCTCGACACCGGAGGCCAGGATCAACGTGGCGTAGAAGACGTTGTCGCGCATCTCGGTGATCCGGATCTCGGTCACCTCGTTGCCGGTCGCCTCGAGGACGTCGCGCAGGAGGTCGTGCGTCAGTGGCCGGGGTGGCACCACGCCCTGCTGGGCGAACGCGATGGCAGTTGCCTCGACGGCACCGATCCAGATCGGCAGGTACCGCTCCCCCGCGAGCTCCCGCAGCAGCACGATGGGCTGGTTGGAGGGCATCTCCACTCGGACTCCGACGACCTCGACCTCGCGCATGCCGCAAGCCTACTCGGCGACTCAGCGCGACCCGGGACCCCAGAGCGAGGTCACCGCGTCGGCCAGGTCGCGGACGCTGCGCCGCACCTCGGCCGGCGGTTCCACTGGCTCGTCGAGCAGCAGGCCCATGAAGGCCGCCTCGACCAGCCGGGCCGCACGCGGAGCACGTGAGCGGCGGATCCCGGAGGCCACCAAATGGTCAGCCAGCGCTCCCAGCCAGACCTCGTTCGCCTCGGCGACCACGGACGCGAACGGCTCGGTGCCCAGCACGCCCAGCGCGGCCGCCTCGACGTACAGCCGCTGGCAACGAGCCTGCTGCGGCGAGCTGACTGCAGCCCACAGGTCGGTGACCGCCGCCCGCAGGTCGACGGACGGCTCGAGGTCACGAATGCCCTTCACCGAGCGGTCGTTCGAGACGCGCAGGATGGTCGCGACCAGACTGAGCTTGTCCCCGAAGTGGTAGAGCAGCATCCGGTCACTCGTGCCCAGGGCAGCGGCAAGCGGGCGCAGGCTCAGGTCCAGCAGGCCGTGCTCGAGCACGTAGTCGGTGGCCCCTTCTGCCAGGACCTGTCGGCGGTCACCCATGCCGCTCCTTTCCGCGTTGAAGCGCAGTGTAGCGAGTGCTACGCTTTTTATGTAGCGCTCGCTACATGAACGCGATCGACGAGGAGTTGGCGACCATGGGAACGGCTCTGGCCCTGCTGATGCTGGCCATCGCCACCGAGGTGGGGGCGACAGCGGCGCTGCCCCGCACGGAGGGCTTCACCCATCTTGTGTGGACCCCGATCGTGCTGCTCGGCTACGCACTGTCGATCTGGCTGCTCGCCCTCGTCGTCCGGGAGATGCCGGTTTCGATCGCCTACGCCATCTGGGCCGGCCTGGGCACCGCGATGATCGCCGTGGTCGGAGTGATGTGGCTCGGGGAGTCGTGGGACCTGACCACGGTTGCCGCGCTGTCGATGATCGTCGTCGGCGTCGTCGTGCTCAACCTGCACGGCGCTCACTGAGTCCAGTTGCGGGCAGGGCTCAGCGAAGAGAGCGCAGCCCCGCCTTCACCAGCGCGGCGTGCAGCCGCACGGACAGCACGGCCATCTCATCCATCAGCTGCGCGGCACGGCCCTCGGCACTCTCCTCGCGGCTGCGCCGGATCGGTGAGACGACCTGCTCCATCAGCCCGACCTCGCGGTCGGCCGCGGTCTTGAAGGCGCGTAGGTGGCGGGGTTCGATGCCGTACGCCGCCAGCTCGCCGGCGACCTTGGCGATCACCAGGGCGTCGGCGTCGTAGTGCTTCGACCCGGCTCGCGTACGCACCAGCCCGAAGTTCTCCAGGGCGTCGAGCGTCTCCTCGGTGATCTCGGCTGTCTTCACCAGCTCGCGGCGCGAGATCCGAACGTCGGAGGACGAAGCCAGCAGGGATTCCACGCCGGGCGCCGGGTTGGCCAGCAAGGAGCCAGGGATGCTGGGCGATCCGCTTCCCGGCGGCGGCTCGAGGCCGCGGTCCAGGGCGTCGAGATGCTCCTTGATCACCCGCAGCGGAAGGTAGTGCTCGCGCTGCGCCCGGATGATGTAGCGCAGCTTCTCCATGTCGTCGAGCGAGTACTTCCGGTAGCCGGACGGCGTCCGCTCAGGCTCGACGAGCCCCTCGTTCTCGAGGTGCCGGATCTTCGACTCCTTGATGTCGACGTCCGGGAACTCCGCCTTGAGGTCGGCGACCGCCTGCCCGATGGTGATGCGCGCAGCCTGGCGCACGGCTAGTGCCCCGATCCCGAGGATGTTGCTTGTGGTCGGGCGTCAGGTGCGTGCAGCGCAAGGCCGAGGAGCGAAGGTGTGGCAGCGCCACTCCGAGTGACGAGAACGAAGCGATGTGCGTGCCTGGGACGCGACCACTGCAACGTTCCTCGGGGGCGTGGCACTTAGGATTCCTTCGAGTCGCTGGCGAAGAAGATCAACCTGAACTTCCCGATCCGGACCTCGT
>DASQLS010000264.1:0-2869 GCA_035629915.1 Candidatus Limnocylindrales bacterium
GCCTCGGAACAGCCCAGCCTGATCGAGATCATCGACTCGGCCGAGATGCGGTCGTTCTCCGTGCGCGGGCTGTACGACAAGCCGATCCAGCGCCGTATCGCCGAAGACGCCGGCATTCCGCGCGGCACGTTCGCGACGATCAAGCGCCGGGCGAGCGCCTCCATCCACCGCGACGGCCTGGCCGCGATGGCCGGCGGGAGCGCCGCGTCCGTCCGTGATTTCGCCGCGCGGCGCGGTGGATCACTCGACCATCGCCGCCGTTTTGCGATCAAGCGCCGCCACCGGCTCATGCTGCGCACCGCGCGGCGACTGCGGCTCGATCGGCTGACCGCTCCCCTCGCCGGCCGACGCCGCTCGCTGATCCATTTCGAGCCCGAGTTCGGGTCGCTCCTCTTCCGCTGGGCCGTGGAGACGCTTCGGCCCCGCTACCGCGTCGACCCGAGTACAGATCGCGAGGCGGTACTTATGGGGCAATCGCCGACCGCCGAGCGAGTAGCCGCCAGCATCAGCGATCGTCCCTAAACTGCGCCAGGTGACCAAGACTGCACTTATCACTGGCATTACCGGCCAGGACGGCTCCTATCTCGCCGAGCTGCTGATCGAAGAGGGCTACCGCGTCATCGGCATGACGCGTCGCTCGAGCACGGCGACGGACGAGCGCATTGCGCACCTCGTGAACAAGATCGAGATCGTCCAGGGCGACCTGCTCGACCAGGCTTCGCTTGTCGAGGCACTGCGTGACCTGCGCCCGGTCGAGGTCTACAACCTCGGCGCGCAGAGCTTCGTGCCGACCAGCTGGAACCAACCGGTATTGACCGGCGAGGTGACCGCCCTCGGCGTCACCCGACTGCTCGAGGCCATCCGCCAGGTCGACCCATCGATCCGCTTCTACCAGGCCTCGTCGTCGGAGATGTTCGGCAAGGTGCGCGAGACGCCGCAGGTCGAGACGACGCCCTTCCACCCACGCAGCCCGTACGGCGTGGCCAAGACCTACGCTCACTACCTGACCGTCAACTACCGCGAGAGCTACGGCATGTACGCCGCGTCGGGTATCTGCTTCAACCACGAATCGCCGCGCCGAGGGCGCGAGTTCGTGACGCGCAAGGTGACCGAGGGTGCGGCGCGCATCAAGCTCGGCCTCGCGACGGAGCTGCGCATGGGCAACCTAGACGCCGACCGCGACTGGGGCTTTGCCGGCGACTTCGTGCGCGCGATGTGGCTGATGCTCCAGCAGGACGAGGCGGCCGACTACGTGATCGCCACCGGCGAGGCGCACACCGTGCGCGAGCTGTGCGACATCGCCTTTTCTCGCGTCGGGCTCAACTACAAGGACTACGTGGTGACCGACCCGGCGTTCATCCGCCCAGCCGAGGTCGACCGACTGCTCGGCGATCCGGCCAAGATCAAGCGCGACCTGGGCTGGGAGCCCAAGGTCACCTTCGACGAGCTGGTGGCGATGATGGTCGACGAGGATCTCGAGCGCCAGCGTCGCAACGTCGCTGCCGCCTAGCCACTCCCCGATGGCGGATACGGGGGACCAGGCGCGACTCGAAGCGCGCTTTCGCGAACAGGTCGAGGCGAGCATCCAGGCCAAGCGCGAGCTGCTCGATGGATTGGACTCGTGCGTTGCTGTCGCCCAGCTGCTTATAGCCACGTACCGCAACGAGGGTCAGCTGTTCCTGTTCGGCAACGGCGGCAGCGCAGCCGACGCACAGCACATCGCTGCCGAGTTCCTGGGTCGCTACTACCTCGAGCGCCCGGCGATGGCCGCGACCGCGCTGACCGTCAACACCTCGGCACTGACCGCGATCGGCAACGACTACGCATTCGAGAACGTCTTCGCCCGTCAGGTCGAGGCACTCGGGCGGCGCGGCGACGTTGCCATTGGCATTTCTACCAGTGGCAACGCGGCCAACGTCTTGGCCGGCCTGCGCGCCGCCCGCGAACGTGGCATGGCCACGGTGGCGATGACCGGCCGAGGCGGCGGTCAGGCGCGCGAGCTGGTCGACCTGTGGGTCGGCGTCCCGTCCGACGACGTGCCGCGCATCCAGGAGTCGCACATCATGATCGGCCACATCTGGAGCGAGCTGGTCGAAGCCGAGCTGTACGGCTGAGCTCAGGCTTGGGGTGGCTGCCCGCCGAGCTCGGCGCTGTGCTGGGCACGGTCGTAATCGGCCGGAACACCGATGTCGATGAAGAAGCCTTCGAACTCCACGCCATGCAGGCCGCGTCCGATGAGCGCCGGCAGGACGTCGCGCTCGAGCGACACCGCCGTCCCAGCCGGTATGAGCGCCAGAACTTCGCGCTCGATGACGTACAGGCCGGCGTTGATCGACGCCGCGCCGCTGGTCGTGCCCTTTTCAACGAACGCGGTCACAGCGCCGCCATCATCGAGCGAGACCGCGCCGTATCGAGCCGCGTCGTCGACGCGTACGAGCGCGATCGTGGCCCGGGCTTTGGCCGCCTCGTGATGGCGAACGAGGTCGTCGAGCGGGATGTCGAAGTAGGAATCGCCGTTCATCAGCAACCATCGATCGCCGCGCAGCAGTGGCTCGGCCAGCTTGAGCGCGCCGCCGGTGCCCATCGGCTGGTCCTCGGTCGATATCTCGATCGTCAGCCCAAAGGCCGTGCCATCGCTGAGATGCGCTGCGAGCTGATCGGCACGATAGCCGGCGCAGATGACGACGCTATCGAAGGCAGCGCGCTGCAGCTGATGCAGCAGATGCTCAAGGAACGGCCGCCCGCCGACAGCCGCCATAGATTTCGGAACGTCGCTGACCGTTGGACGCAGCCGCGTCCCGAGGCCGCCGGCAAGGATGATCGCCTGCACTTCTCAGAGTGCCTCCCACGGTGTGATAGCCCAAGCGTA
>DASQLS010000265.1:0-24980 GCA_035629915.1 Candidatus Limnocylindrales bacterium
GACACGATCGTCGGCGAACGCGGCTACAAGCTGTCGGGCGGCGAGAAGCAGCGCATCGCGCTCGCCCGCGTCCTGCTCAAGGATCCGAAGATCCTGGTCCTCGACGAGGCGACCTCGGCTCTCGACACGGTGTCGGAACGACTGATTCAGCTCGCCATCGAGCGCGTGATGAAGGGCCGAACTACGATCGCCATCGCCCACCGACTGTCGACGATCCTGCGCGCCGACCTGATCCTCGTCTTCGAGGACGGGCGTATCACCGAGCGCGGCAGGCACGAGGAGCTGATCGCGCAGGGCGGGTTGTACGCGCGTCTGTACCGCGAGCAGTTCCTGGCCGCGACCGGAGCGCCGGCGCCCGTCTAGGACGGTGTCAGGTGCGGGTCAGACGGGCGGTGGCGGCGGTGGCGTGTCGCACGCGGACAGGCCGCCGGCGATCACCGAGACAGTGCGCGCGACCGGGTTGAGGTCGATGTCGAACCAGTAGCTGTTGTTTGTCGCATTGGCGGCCTTCTCGCGCCAGATCATCTCCGGGTTGACCGTGGCGCACAGGCGGTACGTGCCGGTCGGGACGTTGGTGATGTCGATCGCCTGGTGCGCGAAGTACGGCTGGTAAACGTCGCCATAGCCGACCGAGATGCCGAACTTGATCTTGGTGCTGTTGCGATTGCCACAGCCCAGGTAGCTGTACTTGTAGCGATCCGGCGTGTTGGGCGGCCGCAGCTCCCCCGCCGGGGCGCGGAGCGAGTCGACTAGGCAGAAGCCGATCTTGCGCAGCTGGCGATCAACGGGTGGGTCAGTCGGCGGCGAACCGGGGATCGGACCCAGCTTGACGACGACAAAGCTCCCGACGTGCCAGTGATCGTGACCGTCGCCGGAGTAGAAGACGCTGCCGGTGCTCGCCTTGCGCCGGGTCGTGCCGTCGGTCCGATGGACGATCTGGACAACGTCTGTCATCGAGTTGCCGGAGCGCTCCTTGGCACGCACTTCGAGCGGTCCGTCGCCGACGTTCCACATGATCGTCCCGAAGCGCAGCTTGTAGAAGCCACCCGCCGTCTTGGTGACTTGCAGGTCGTACGGCTCAGCCATGCGCAGATCGGGCAGCAGCCCGGTGGCGGCGGCGTTGGCCGTCAGCTGTCCAAAGAGAGGCGTCAGCGCGGCGGCAAGGGCGACCGCCATCGCCAGGCGGAGGCGGATCGGAGCGAAGGACGCACTGCCCACGTCGTTCTCCCTGCCACGGCATTCTGGGTGCCGCTATCGGAAGGCTAGATGATCACGCAATACCAGTCGCGGCAAGGCTTCGGATGTGGTTGTTCAGCCGCCGATTCCGTAGACCATTGGCGCCGGCTTGCCGCAGTCGTTGTCGCCGGTGCCCACGACGCGGAAGCGATGCGCCTCGTTATCGAGGTCGATCTCGACCCACGAGCTGTTGTTGATCCGGTCGGCGTCCTTCTCCTGCCACACGCCGTTCGGGTTCACGGTTGCGCACAGGCGGTACGTGCCCGACGGCAGGCCGGTGATGTCGACCGACTGGTGGTTGAAAAACGGCTTGTAGTCGTCGCCGAAGCCAACCGAGATGCCCATCCGCACCTGCTGGCTGGTGATGACTCCGCAGCCGCTGACCGGGAAGCCGATCCGGCTGGCCGAGTTGGACGGTCGCAGAGCTGCCGGCGCGCGCACCAGGTCGGTCAGGCAGAAGCCGATCTTGCGCAGGCCGCGCTGGTTGTAGGTCGGGCTTGCCTGCACGGTCGAACCTGCCCCGTCGGTCGGGAAGAGAGCAATGGTGATGAACGTGCTGATGTGCCAGTGGTCGTGCCCGTCACCGGCATAGAAGGCCGTTGCGCCAGGGGGCGCGTAGTCGCGCTGCGCGCCGCCTCGCGAGTGGATGACCTGGGCGACGTCGTGCATCACGTTGTCGACGCGGTTGCCGGCCTTCACGTCGAGCGGCCCATCGCCGACGTTCCAGACAATCGTCCCGAAGCGCAGCTTGAAGGCGCCCGAGCCGCCGCGCTCGATCTGCAGGTTGTACAGCTCGGACATCTTCAGATCGGGCAGAAGGTCCTCAGCGGCGGCAGCGGACGGCGCGGCGGCGAGTGGCGCCACGCTCAACGCGAGCACGGAAATGATGACCAGGCGCAGGCGTGCGCCGACGGACGATCTCACGCGCAACGGCTCAGCGAACTGCCGTGACACCGGGCAACGATCGCTCGGCCGGGCCTATGTAGCGGACGTCAGGTCGGATCAGCCGATTGGCTGACGCCTGCTCCAGCACGTGCGCCGTCCAGCCGGCGTGTCGCGCCAGGGCGAAGGTGGCCGGGAACAGGTCGGGCTGCAGACCGACGCCCTGCAGCACTGCGGCCGCGTAGTACTCGACGTTGGTCTTGATCACGCGGCCGGGCTTCATCTCCTCGAAAACGCGGAGCACGGTGTCCTCGACTGCGACGGCCATCTTGAGCCAGTCGGCCATGCCGGACATTCCCTCGGCTACTTCGCGCAGCGCGGCGGCGCGCGGATCGTAGGCACGGTAGACACGGTGGCCGAAGCCCATGATCAGCTCGCCGTTGTTGATCCTCTCGCGTGCCCACGCGTCGGCGCGCTCGGGCGAGCCGATCTCGAGCAGCTGGTTGACGACCTCCGCCGGCGCGCCGCCGTGGAGCGGGCCCTTGAGCGCGCCGATTGCGCCGGCCACGGCCGAGGCGATATCGGAGCGCGTCGAGGCGATCACACGCGCGGTAAACGTCGACGCGTTGAAGCCGTGTTCGGCGCCGGTGATGAAGTACGCGTCGAGGGCGCGGGCAGAGGCGGGATCGGGCGCCTCGCCGGTCAGCTGGTAGAGGAAGCCCGCCGCCAGCTCGAGGCTCGGATCGGGATCGATCGGCTGCTTCCCCTGGCGCAACCGGGCGAACGCGGCGAGTGCCGAGGGAGCAAGCGCGGTCAGCGCTCGGGCGTGCTCGACGGTCGGCGGCCAGCTCGGTCGATTGATCGCGCCCCAAACGGAGGTCGCCGTTCGCAGCGCATCCATCGGCGCGGCGCTCGACGGCAGCGCGGAGAGCGCCGTAACGACCGGATCGGGCAGCTTGCCGGTGGGCAGGTGGGCCGCGTCAGACCATTCGCCGGTCCACAGGAGCTCGGCGACCTGAGCATACGTGCCGGCGCGGACGAGCTCGGCAATCGGGTAGCCGCGATAGGTCAGGCGACCGTTGGCGCCGTCAACCTTGGCTAGTGACGTCTCGCCGGCCAGGACCCCCTCGAGTCCCGGCGAATACGGTCGTTCGTCGGCCGGTTTCTCCATCGCGGAAAGTCTATCCGCCACTCAGGCCAACCGTGGCGCGCGACTCGAGCAGGGCGCCGGCGGCGAGCATCTCCTCGATCGCGCGGTCGCCATCGCCCGGCTGGAGCTCGACGGCGCGGATGCCGTTCTGGATGACAGTCACCGGGTAGCCGCGTTCACGGCCGTCGAGCACGGTCGACTTGACGCAGTAGTCGGTCGCCAGCCCGGCGATCACCAGCCGCGTGACGCCACTCTCGCCGAGCAGCCCGGCCAGCGCGGTTGGCGCGGTCTCGCCGCTGACCGGGTCGCGATGGGTGAAGCCCGAGTAGCCGTCTTCGCCGTTCGAGCCCTTCTGAACGATCGGGCCATCGACCGACAGCTCGGGATGGAGCTCGGCGCCCCACGTGTTCTGCACGCAGTGGACGGGCCAGATGCCGCCGTCCTTCTCGAAGTGAGGCGTCGAGGCGGGGTGCCAGTCCTGGGTGTAGACAACCGGCGAGCCGGCAGCTTTCGCGCGGGAAATCTCGGCGTTGATCAGCGGGACAACGTCCTCGCCGCCACGGACGTACAGGCTCCCGGATGGATCGGCGAAGTCATTCTGAACATCCACGACGAGCAGCGCCGTGGTCGGGTCATAGATGGGCATCGCCGTGATTCTATGTATGGCGCAGAATGTCGGGCACGGTGGCCAGTCCGACTCCCCAGCCGCCCATTGAGCGAGTACCGACGCGCACGCGCACGCCGCTGTTCGTGGGCCTTGCCGCCCTGGTGGTCGTCGGATTGCTCGTATGGCGACCGTGGGCCGAGGCACCACCGCCGCAACCGAGCCCGCTGGCGTTGGCCCCGACCGCCGCGCCCCAGCCCAGCCGAGCCCTTCCACCAACAGCCATGCCGAATGCCGGCGACCCGGCCACTCCTCGCCCGGCGCGGTCGTTGCCGCCGCCCGACCTGTCGCCGCTTGGTCCGGCGGGCGAATTCAGATTCGGTGACGTGGATGCCAATGTGCGTTGCCTGTACGGGCCGCGATCGGAGGGGCGGCGCCTCCTCCAGAGCCTCGAGGTTCTGCCGCCGCTGGCCTTTGTCACCAATCCGCCCGGTGAGGTGAGTCACCTCGAATCGATGGGCTGGCGCGTCGAGCTGCAGATGAACCGGCTCGACACCTTGTTCGACAGCGAGTGGGAGACGATCGCCCGATCGCGCCGCCAATTGGCACGGGCGATCAACGACCGTCCGGCCGACTTCAAGCCGCTCACATTGGCGCTCAATGCTCAACAGGCGGTCCCGAGCGCGGTCTTCCGCGTGTTGGTGGTCGTCGAGTGGTACACGCGCAATGTCGAGCTGGCCGGCCGAGGCGCGCTGGTTGCACCGCTCTATGCCCAGGGAACGAGCCTCGCGGACGTTCGCCAGGAGGGGTGTCACGCGGTGAAGGTCGTCGCCTAGACGCGCTACATGAGACCGAGTATCATCTCGGCGTGATGAGACTCGGTATCAACGATGCCCTTGCCCAATCGGGCCGCCGCGTCACCGGTCCGCGCCAGGCACTGGTCGAGCTGATTGCTGAACATCGCGGTCACTTCACCGCGGCTGAGCTGATGGCCGAGGCACGCCGCGAGCACATCCGCGTGGGTCGGGCGACGGTCTTTCGAACGCTCGACCTGTTGACCGAGATCGCGGCGCTCGAGCGGCTCGACCTGCCCTCGGGCGAGCACGCCTACGTCGCCTGCGAGCCCGAACAGCACCACCATCACGTGATCTGCCGGAGCTGCGGCAAGTCGGTCGACGTCGAGGACACCGGCCTGCAGTCGGTCGTCCGCGAGATCTCGAGTCGGAGCGGCTACAAGATCGACAGCCACAGGCTCGAGCTCTACGGGCTGTGCCCGGCATGCCAGGCGGCGATCGCGTGATCTGGCTCGCCGGCGTGCTGCCCTTCATCTCGACGCTTCTCGGCGGGTTCGCCGCGTTCCGCCTGCGCCACCGGCTGCACGTCGTCATGGCGCTCGCCGCCGGCATCCTCGTCGCGACCGCGCTGGTCGACCTGTTGCCGGAGGCGATCGAATTGATCGGCGGCGAGAGCGCGGCGCTATTGGCCGGAGCCGCGGCGGTCGTCGGATACCTCATCTACGCCGGCGTCGAGACGTTCATCCACCAGGGCAGCTACGAGCACAGCCACGAGCCGGGCGTCGATCCCGACGAGCCGCACGAGCATGCCGTGGCTTCCGCGCCCTCGAAGCTTGGTTGGCTCGCTCCCGCCGGGCTGATCGCGCACAGCACGCTCGACGGCGTGGCCATCGGCCTTGGTTTCGAGGCCAGTCCCGAAGTCGGCCTGATCGTCACCATCGCGGTCCTGGTCCATGACTTCGCTGACGGCCTGAACATCGTCACCCTCGCGCTCGCCCTGGGACGCGGCCGCGGCGCGGCGATTGCGCTGCTGGCAATCGACGCGGCGGCGACGCTGGTCGGCATCGGCATCAGCCAGGTCGTAGCCCTCGCGCCGGATCAGCTCGGCATCCTGCTCGCCGCCTTCGGCGGCGCGTTCATCGCCATCGGTGCCGGCCACCTGTTGCCAGAGGCCGAGCACCGCAAGGGCGCCAGCGCGTCGCCGCTGGTGGCGTTCACGGTGATCGGCGCGTTGACCGTAGTCGCAACCCGAATGATCATCGGCGGATGAACGAGGCGTCTTCGGTCATCAGCGTCGCCGGCCTGCGCAAGAGCTACGGCGACGTCCAGGCCGTCAACGGCATCGACTTCGAGGTCCGGCCGGGTGAGGTGTTCGGCCTGCTCGGGCCAAATGGCGCCGGCAAGACGACAACGATCGAGATCCTCGAGGGCCTCAACAAGGCAGACAGTGGCGAGATCGCCGTGCTCGGCATCGACCCGCAACGCAACGCGGCCGAGCTGAAGGAGCGCATCGGCGTCCAGCTCCAGACCGCCGCCCTGTACCCCAATCTGACCGTGGCCGAGCTAATCGACCTCTTCGGGAGCTTCTATTCGAAGCCGCGACCGACGGCGGAGCTGATCAAGCGCTTCGGCCTCGATGAGCGTCAGATCGCCCTGACCAAGGAGCTTTCAGGCGGTCAGCGGCAACGACTGTCGGTCGCGCTGGCGATGGTCAACGACCCCGAGCTCATGTTCCTCGACGAGCCGACCACTGGATTGGATCCCCAGGCCCGACGCGCGCTGTGGGAGCAGATCCAGGAGCTGCGCGGCGAGGGCCGGACGGTGGTGCTGACGACGCACTACATGGAAGAAGCCGAGCAGCTGTGCGATCGCGTGGCGGTCATGGACCACGGCCGCATCCTCGAGATAGGCACGGTCAATGAGCTCGTTACGCGCCATTTCCGCGAGCGCACGATCCGTTTCGCGTCGCGGCCCGAGCTGACCGACGAACGCCTCGCGCCGCTTGCCGCGGTCGGCCGCGTAGCCCGCGAGGTCGACGAGACGGTGCTCTACACGGCGGACGTGCCGGCCACGATCGGCGATCTGCTGCGCGTGTCGGACGAGCTCGGCCTCGAGGGGCTGGACATCAGCGTCAGGCGGCCCACGCTCGAGGACGTCTTCCTCGAGCTGACCGGCCGCGCGCTGCGCGACTGAGCGATGAAACGTTTCACGCGCGGCCTCCTGCCGCTCACGGTTGCCAACATCAAGAGCTTCTACCGCGACCGGGCGTCGCTCTTCTGGACGCTCGCCTTCCCGGTCATCTTCGTATTCCTGTTCGGTTCGCTTTTCTCGGGCAACGGGCCGGATACGTTCAGCGTTGGCTGGGTCGACGACGACCGCTCACCCGCGTCGGCGCAGCTGCGCGAGAGCTTCGGCGCGGTGGAGCTGCTCGAGCTGACCGACGCGTCCGAGGAGGAGGCGCTCTCCCAGATGCGCGCGGGCGATCTCGACGCGGTCGTCGTCGTGCCGGCTGGTCTGGGCGGGGCGCTTCAACCCGGCGCGCCGCCGGCGCAGCCGTTCCAGCTGATCGTGTACACCGACCCCAGCCAATCGACCTCGAGCAACACCGTGCAGCAGGTGGTGGCGCAGGTCGTGGGCGGCATCAACCAGGGCCTGAGCGGCGCCCCGCCGGCACTCGCGGTCGAACCACGGCCGATCCAGTCGGACGAGATCTCTGCGGCCGCCTACTTCGTGCCCAGCATCCTGGCCATGGCACTGATGCAGCTCGGTATCTTCGCCTCGATCCCGCTCACCGCACAGCGCGAGAAGCAGATCCTCAAGCGGCTCAATGCCACTCCCCTGTCGCGCTCCACGCTCGTTGCCAGCAACGTGCTGATGAGGCTGCTCATCGCCCTCGTCCAGACGGTGATCATCGTCGGCATCGGCATCGTTGCCTTCGACGTAACCATCGTCGGCCCGATGCTCATCGTCGCCGCGTTCGTCGTGCTCGGCTCGATGACCTTCCTGGCAATCGGCTACGTGATCGCGTCGTACGCTCGGACCGAGGACACCGCCAACGCGCTGGCCAGCGTGGTCCAGTTTCCGCTCATGTTCCTTTCCGGCATCTTCTTCCCGATCGCATTCATGCCCGACTGGCTGCAACCCGTGGCGGCGGTCATGCCACTCACCTACCTCGGCGACGCGCTGCGCCAGACGATGGTCGGCGGCGCGGCGTACGTCCCGCTGTCGGTCGATTTCCTGGTGCTCGCCGGCTGGCTGATCGTCTCGTTCCTGATCTCGGCGCGGTTCTTCCGCTGGCAGTAGCCAGGGGCCGGCTGCTCGTCGGCACGAGCGGATTTGCCTACCCCGCGTGGGCGCCGCGCTTCTACGACCCCGGCACCAGGGCGGACGGATTGCTGCGTGCCTACGCCGCCCGGCTGCCGGCTGTCGAGCTGAACAACACCTTCTATCAGCAGCCCAAGCCGGACAAGATCGCCGCGTGGCTGGCGGCCACGCCGCCCGACTTCCGCTTCGTGGTCAAGGCCCAGCGGGGCGGCAGCATGCGCGCCTTTGGTGAAGCGGCGGCACAGACGGTCGAGTGGCTGACGGCTCCGTATCGGCTGTTCGGGGAGCGGCTCGGCTCGGTCCTGTATCGGGTGCCGGCCAATGTCCATCGCGACGAGGAGAAGCTGCGGTTGCTGCTGGCCGCCTGGCCGGCGGACATGCCAATCACGCTCGAGGCGCAGCACGCGTCATGGCAGGACGACGCGGTCTTCGACCTGCTGCGCGAGCACGGCGCCGCCGTGTGCGCCACGGACCTGGACGACGGAGATGCGCCCGACCTGCGCCTGACCGGGCGATTTATCTATCTCCGCCTGCGCCGAACGACCTACACGGCGGCCGACATGGCCGACTGGGCCGCCCGACTCCGCGCGTTCGTCGACTCAGGCACCGACTGCTACGTCTTCTTTCGCCACGATGACGACGGCCTCTCGGCAATCCGCGCCGAGGAGCTGCTGAGCCTCATGGAGTGACGGTCAGAGTCCCCTCCATGCCCGGGTGGAGCGTGCACACGAACTGGTAATCGCCCGGCTCGGGAGCACTGAAGTTGATCGTTTCGGAGGTGCCCGGTTGCTGGGCGACAGATGTCGCCTGGTTGATCGGCGGCCCGAAGGTGAGGTTGTGCGGCACGGTCGAGATGTTCTCGAAGGTCAGCGCGACCTGCGCGCCTGAAGGCACCGACGCCTGATCAGGCACGAACAGGTTTTCCGTGCCGGCGTCCGTCTGGATGAGCACCTCCGCGGCCGACGGGCTCTCGCCCGGGCTCGCCGATGGCGAACCAGTCTCTGCGGGGCTGGCGCTCGGGCTTCCGGCGGGACTCCCCGTCGGAGTCGCTCCGGCCGACGGGCTGGCCGATGCAGGCGGCACGTCGCCAGCCGCGCTGACGATATAGATGGATCCGTTGGAAACCGAGCTGACGTACAGCCGCCCATCAGGTCCCAACACGATGTCTGTTATCACGCCGAAGCCTGTGCCGACGACGTAGTCGGCGCTCTCGCCAATGTCGCCCTTGGCGGCGTTGTCGTCGACGTTGTCGGCCAAGCCACCCTCGAGAGCCAGGCCTGACCCGTCGTCTGCGAGCGGGTAGCGGATGAGAGAGTCAGTCAGCACCGTGCCTACGAATATGGAGTTGGCCGATGACGCGCCGAGCTCGTCGCCCAGCACGAACTCGAGCGCGGTGGCGGCGGGCGGATAGCGCCACGCGAAGACGGGTGCCACGTACTGGCTGCCCTCGAGCTGGAACATGGCCGCCTGGGCGTCCTCGACGGTTTCCGCGAGCAGATCGGGCGGGAAATCTGGATTGTCCAGGCCGTCTGGTGAATCGACCTCTAGCTGGCGATACTCATCGAACCGCTCTGGCGGGCCCATGACCTGGATCCAGCCAGAGTTGGCGGCCGCGGTGAAGCGGTTGATCTCGTCCCAAGAATCGTCGCCGTTCTCGGTTTGCCACAGATCACCGGTGTCGGGGTGGAAGCGAAGGCCGAAGCTGTTGCGGATGCCGTAGGCCCAGATCGCCTGCACGTTCTCACCCGCCTCACCGCCGAGCTCGGTCCCGGCCGCAACGAAGGGGTTGTCGTCGGGCACAGTGCCGTCATCGTTGAGGCGCAGGATCACGCCGGTGAAGTTCAGGTCGTCGGGTGCGGGACCGTCGACGATGTTCTGCAGCTGGCCGCGCAGGTTCTGGTCGCCGTTCTGGACGTAGAGCATCCCGTCCGGCCCGAATTCCAGCGGGCCGGCATCGTGGTTGCCGCGCACGCGGCCGCTCGTATCGGCAGGAAGCGTGTTGGAGCGCATCTTCACGATCTCGCTCTCCCACGTCAGCACTGAGCCATCCCAGGTGAACCTATCCACGCGGTTGCCAAGGTCGGGTACCTCAGTGGGCTCGGACGAGTCCTCGCCCAGCAGGGAGTCGGGAACGGCCGAATCATCGCGTGCCGTCCAGTACAGGTACACGAAACTGTTGGAGGCGAAATCCGGATGCAGCTCGATCCCGAGCAGACCGCGCTCGTCGAAGTTGTTGACGGCAAGGTCGAGCACGGGCTCGGCTTCGAGTGCGCCACCCTGGACTCGGCGTACGTTGCCCGTGCCCTTCTCGATCACCAGGTAGTCGTCCTCTGCCAGAAAGGCGATGCCGGTCGGCTGGTCGAGCCCGGTCACGCCGATCGACGCGCTCAACTCGGAGTCGGTCATCGTCGGCGCAGTGCTGGGCGCCGTCGACGGGGTGGCCGGCGCCGGCGTTGCAGGTGTGGATGCCGACGGAGAAGTTCCGGGTGAGCCCGCGCTTGACGAGGTCGGACTCGGGCTGCCACCGCTCGCCTCCGGCGTGTTCGCCGCCGGTGAGCCGCCGGGCGATCCCGAAGGGCTGGGGCTCTGGGCCGGTGCACATCCCAGCGCGATGACGGCGGTGCATGCAATGAAGGCAAGAATTCGAGACAGGTTCATGGCGCGGCTCGCTTCCAGGATCGGCTGGATAGCACGGCGAATGCGTGCCTGTAGCCTCACGCTAGCCGTCGAAGGCGGGCACCTCACCGCAAGCCGCAGTCGTGCCCTTTCGAAAGAGTTTCAGGACAGCTGGAGGCCGAGCGCGCGCCTAGCGCGCGACCAATCCGTTGGCGTTGTTTGGCAGGCCGCCGACACCGGGCCGCGCGGCGAGCGCTCCATTCGCCCCGATGGCGAAGACGAGGATGCGGTCGGTTCCCGCGGTGAGCACGTACAGGAAGCCGCTGTCCGACGAGGTGTCGAGATCGATCGGGAACGAGCCGGCACCGGTGGCGGCGGTGACGCCGTTGGCGTTGAGCATGGAGACCGAGCCGTTCGCGCCGAGCGCAAAGCCGCTGATCGAGTGGTCGGGCGTATTCGTCTCGTAGGCGAAGTCGCCGTTCGGAGTGATCGTCACCCAGCACGCGGCCGTCTCGGTCGTCGGCACGGCACTGCTGACCACAACAGGCGCGCCGCTCGCGTTGAAGCGGTACGACGAGACCGAGCTCGCGTCCTGCACGTGATTGCCGGCCTCCGACACGACGAGCGTGCCGTCCGGCGCGACGTCGAAGCCGAACGGCTCCGGGCCCTCTGAGCTGGTCGACTGTGGCGCGTCGATCGCACCGGTGGGGGTAACGCGGTAGCGAGTTATCCGGTCGGTAGCACGCTCGGTGACGAGGACGTATGCGCCGTCGCGCGTGAAACCGATCTGGACGGGCTTGACGTTGCTGCCGCTCAACGGTCGTGCCGCGCCCGCGATTGGCGTCAGCTGCCCGTTCGCGTCGCGCCGGAACCCGCGCACACCGCCGTTGCCGCCGGCATTCAGGACGTACACGAGCGTGCCGTCGACGGCGACGCTGATCGGCTTTGCGCCGCCCGACGGCTCGACGTCGGTGCGCGTCAGTGAAGTGCCGTTGCGGCGGAACACGCTGACGGTGTTGCTGCCGGCGTTGACCGCATACAGCCAATCGCCACCGATGGCGAGGCCGCCCTGGTTGTTGAGCTGGCCGCCCCAGCCGCGTCCACCGGTCGCCTTCGAACCCGCGAACGTCAAGCTGCCGTTCGCGGCGCGCGACCACGCCATGACCTTGTTCTTGCCGGAGGCGTTGGACATCGTGAATACCGCGCCGCTCGCGCCGGCCGCTGACGGCGGCAAAGCGGCAGCAGCTACGGCCGCAACGAGCAACCCAGCAAGGGCGGCGGCAAATAGGCGATGGAACATCGCGGCACCCTAGCAGTGACGCGCGGGAATGCTGTGACGGTCGTGTTACCTGCGCAGGGCGGGCAGAACCTGCGCTCCAAAATCGTCGATGAACCGAGCTTGGTTGCGACTTACCTCGTGCAGAAATACTGCGTCGAAGCGTTCCAGATCGCGGGCGAGCCAATCGATGTGCTGCTGCACGTCCGACGAGATACGCACTGCCCCGTCCATGTCCTCGGGCCGAACATTTAGACCGAGCTCACCCATTTGCCCGACAGTCCGGACCTCGGTCGTGATCGCGCTGGGATGAACGTTCTGGCGCCACTGCTCGTGTGCCACGGCGCGCGCCTCGTCTCCGTCGGCGTACGCCAGATGGACCTGGAGGAAGACCTGTTTCTCATCGCCGGCAGTCTCGCGGAACGAATCCGTGACGCGTGCGAGGACATCGTCCGGCTGGGCGACAGTGATCAGCGCGTCCGCCCATTGACCCACCCATCTCGCCGTTTCGGGCGTAATGGCCGCGCCGACCAGGAGCGGCGGCGTACTGGGGCGCGTATACAGCCGCGCATCCTCCACGACCACGTGGCCGCGGTGATTGACGGTTTCTCCGGCCCACAGCGCACGGATGATCTCGGCACACTCGAGCAACCTCTCGTTGCGCTCATCCTTGGACGGCCACCGTGCGCCGGTGATGTGCTCGTTGAGGTTCTGGCCACTGCCGATTGCCAGCCAGAACCGACCGGGGAACATGACCTGCAGCGTCGCGGCGGCCTGGGCAATGATCGCCGGGTGATATCGCTGGCCCGGCGCGCAGACCACTCCGAAAGGCAGGTTGGTTGACTGCATCGCGGCGCCCAGCCACGACCACGCGTATCCGCTCTCGCCCTGCGCCTCGCTCCACGGATAGAAGTGGTCGGAGCACATCGCGGCATCGAAGCCGGCCTCCTCGGCCGCCACAACATAGTCCCTGAGCAGGTCAGGCCCGAGCTGCTCGTGGCTGGCGTGATAGCCGATCCGCCGCCGACGACTCTCGGCTTCCATCACGGCCCCTCCCGATGGCCAAGCCAGTGGTACTCGTACGGCCCCAGGTCCAGCTGCAGCCGGGGTCCATCGGTAGTCGGCGGCCTGGCGCCCTTGCCGCCGCCCAAGAGGTGGTGCCAGCGCCCGCGCTCGCCGTTGCGCGGCAGCGCGAGGTCAACGCGCGCGGTTCTGCCGGCCAGGTTGTGTATCACGAGCACCTGTCCGTTATGCCACTCGAGAGTGTGGGCCAGCACGGCATCGTCACCCGTGCGCGGCAGGTTCAGTTCGCCGAAGCCGAACTCGGGCCATTCACGGCGCGTCCGTATCAGCCTTTCGAACCATGAGAGGAAAGATCCCGGCCTCTCGCGCTGGCGCTCGACGTTGACCCGCCGATAGCCCAATGGCCCCTTGTCCACCGGCGGCCGCGGCAGCGCGTCACGAGGTGCCATGGAGAAGCCCGCATTCGAATCGGACGTCCACTGCATGGCCGTGCGCACGGCGTTGCGGCCCTCGAGCGACTGGTCGTCGCCCATCCCGATCTCCTCGCCGTAGAAGAGCACTGGTGTCCCCGGCAAGGAGAAGGCGAGCGAATACATGAGCTCCATGCGCCTTCGATCGCCGTCGACCATCGCCGGCAACCGGCGGCGGATGCCGCGATCGAAGATGCGCATGTCGGGCTCGGGCGCCAATGCCGCAAAGACCTCCTGGCGTTGGGCGTTGGTGAGCTTGTCGAGTGACAGCTCATCGTGATTCCGGACGAAATTGGCCCATTGTCCGGTGCCCGGGATGGCTGGCCGCGATCGGAGTGCGCGCGCTATCGGTGTGGCATCACCGCGAACGAGGGCGAGATAGAGCGCCTGGTTGCCGATGAAATCGAACAGCATGTGCATCTGGTCGCCATGCTCGTCGCCGAAGAAGAGAGGCAGCTTGTCGAGCGGCTCGTTCGCTTCAGCGAGCAGGATCGCGTCGCCTCGGCGGCGTGAGACGAACGCGCGCAGGTCGCGCAGGTAGTCGTGCGGATCGCTCGTCGCCGCCTGCGTCGACCCTTCCTGCTCGATCATGAAGGGGACTGCATCGACGCGGAAGCCGGACAGCCCGAGCCCGAGCCAGAAGCCGATGATCCGGTGTATCTCCTCGCGCACCCGCGGGTTGTTGATGTTCAGATCCGGCTGGTGCTCGTAGAAGCGATGCATGTACCAGCGATCCACGCGCTTGTCGTAAGACCAGATGCTGTCCTGCGAGCCGGGGAATATGACACCCTCCTCGGCGTTGGCCGGTCGGTCGTCGGCCCAGACGTAGTAGTCGTGATAAGGAGAATTTCGATCGCCCGCGGCCTGAAACCACGGATGGTCGACCGACGTGTGATTGACGACCAGGTCCGCGATGACGCGCATGCCACGCTCATCGGCGCTGCGGATCAGCTCGACGACGTGGCCGAGGTTGCCGTAGCGCGGGTCGACGCCGTAGTAATCGGTAATGTCGTAGCCGTTATCGCGGTCGGGCGACGGGTAGAAGGGCTGCAGCCAGAGGCACGAAACGCCGATACCGGCCAGGTAGTCGATCTTCTGGGTCAGACCGGGAAGGTCACCTACTCCGTCGCCGTCGAGGTCAAGGAAGGAATCGACATCGACGCAGTAGATGATGGCGTTCTTCCACCACAGGTCAGCGGTTGCCGCGGCAATTGCTGTCAACGGTCTGCTCCCATGCCCGGACCGTAGTTTCCGGACGTCGCCTCGGCCAATCCCGCGACAGGTTCCCAAGGCTTCAGATTGGATTCAGGTGAGCGCGGCAGCTCGCGCTTCGTTCAGCGCCCTGATAGGCCCCGAAAGCCACCTACCGACAGCGGCCAGAAACTCCTCAGCCCGCACGGTCGGGTGTCCGCTCGCGCAGCAGGAGCAGGGCGCTCATGGCTAACCAGCCGAAGCCGAGCAGGAAGCCGCCCAGCGCGTCCGTCGGCCAGTGAACGCCCAGGGCAACGCGGGCATAGCCCATGACCGCGCCGGTGATGACGGACGCACCGATCGCGATCGGCAACCGCCAGCGAGGCGGCGCGAAGATGAACCAGAGGACGCCGACGAGGGCCACGGCTCGGACGACATGTCCGCTCGGAAATGCGAAGCTGTCGAAGCCGAAGAACTGGTTGACTGCGGCTCCCTCGGGTCGCTCTCTCTCGACGAGCAATTTGACGCCGAAGGCGACCGTGTCCGACGCAAGAGTCAGCGCCACCACCAACCCGACGGCGGCGCCACGCACCCTGCCAGTGGCGATGGCGACCACGGCGACGAGCGGAATCCAGATGAGCAGGTTGCCCAGCAGGTTGATCCCCACCACGATCGGGTCGAGCGGCCCGCCACTGAGCGCGACTGCATCCATGACCGCGGGCTCCCAGGGGGCCGGCGAATCGAACCGCGCCCAGACTGAGAGCAGGGCGAAGGCGGTCAGCGACAGGAATGCCAGAACAGCCAACAGCCCGCTATCGCGGGTCTGCCGCGCTGTCAGATGCCGATCGGGTGCCAGACGGTCTTCATCTCCAGGTACGCCGCGATCCACTCAGGTCGCTGCGCGCGGCGGTCGTCGAGCCAGTCAAACCGATCGTCAGTGTCACGCGGCGGCCGAGCAACGCGCTTGACGTTCTCCATCGCCGAGTCCTCGACCGCCGCGCGCATGTCGCGCGGCACGCCCCAGATGTCGAGGGCGTTGACCTCCATGTGGCTGGCCAGGATCGGCACGAGCTCGCGGCGCAGTCCGGTCAGGATGTTGATCACGCCCGGCGGTAGGTCGGACGTGGCGAGCACCTCACCCAGCGTGACCGCCGGCAGTGGCCTGGATTCGGACGCGAGCGCCACAACCGCGTTGCCGCCGACCACGGCCGGCGCGACGCGCGAGACGAGGCCGAGCAGCGACGACGATTCGGGCGCCACGACGCCGACGACGCCGGTCGCCTCGGGGAAGGTGAAGTTGAAGTACGAGGCGCCAACCGGGTTGACCGTGCCGAACAGCTGGCTGATCTTGTCGGCCCAGCCGGCGTACCAGACCCAGCGATCGATCGCCCGGTCCACCTGGGCGGCGGCGTCTTGAGGTGACAGGCCTTCGGCAGCGCCAACTTCCTCCACGAACTGCGCGCGTCGGCCTTCCATCAGCTCGGCAACGCGGTAGAGGACCTGGCCACGATTCATGGCCGTCTTGTCGGCCCAGCCGCCGGCGGCGCCGCGCGCCGTGCGGATGGCGTCGCGCAGGTCCTTCTTGGACGATCGGACCGCATTGGCCAACGGCTGCCCATCTGGTGCGCGAACGATGTAGGTGCGTCCCGACTCGGAACGCGGAAACTGGCCGCCGACGTAGAGCTTGTACGTCTTCCTGACCGGAATGCGTGGCGTCGTGGCCGCCGCGTCGCTGGGCGTCGCGGCGCGTGTGACCCGTCTAGTTGCCATATTGCTGGGTCTCCGGTCGCTCGAACAACAGGCTGTACGCCGGGCCGAAGTCGGCCGCGGGACGGTGCTCGATACCGGCCGGGACGACGAACATGTCGCCCTGCTCGAGCGTCACCGCCTGTGCCCCGTCCATCTCGATACGAAACGTGCCGCTCCAGCACAGGAAGAGCTCGTCCTCGTCGTGGTGGTGCCACGGGAACTCGCCGTCGAGTCGCGCCAGCCGAATGACCGCGCCGTTTACCTCGACCAGGTCCTGCGGCTTCCACGGCTCAACGAGCGCGGCGGCTCGCCCGGGGATCGAGACGGCTTCGCTGGTCGACATCAGTGGCTGCCATCCAGGTCCAGGTACGACAGCAGGCCGTGCAGGCCGCCCTCGCGCCCGAAGCCCGACTCCTTGTAGCCGCCGAACGGCGAGGTCGGGTCGAATCGGTTGTACGTGTTCGCCCAGACCACGCCGGCGCGCAGCTTGGACACCATCGACAGGATCCGGCTGCCCTTCTCCGTCCACACGCCCGCCGACAGGCCGTAGGGCGTGTTGTTGGCCTTCTCGATGGCCTCGGCCGGAGTGCGGAAGGTGAGCACCGACAGGACCGGCCCGAAGATCTCCTCCTGGGCGATGCGACTCGACTGGCTCACGTTGGTGAACAGCGTGGGACGAACGAAGTAGCCGCGAGCCGGCAGCTCGCACGCGGGCTGGTACATGTCCGCCCCCTCCGCCTGACCGGCCTCGAGCAGCTCCTCGATCTTGGCCAACTGGGCGGCGTTGTTGATCGCCCCGACATCGGTGTTCTTGTCGAGCGGATCGCCAACGCGCAGGGTAGACAGCCGGTCCTTGAGACGCTCGATGAACGGCTCGGCGATCGATTCCTGGACGAACAGGCGACTGCCGGCGCAGCACACCTCGCCCTGGTTGAAATAGATGCCGTTGATCACGCCCTCGATCGCCTGGTCGATAGCGGCGTCGTCCATGATGATGTTCGCCGCCTTGCCACCGAGCTCGAGGGTGATCGCCTTGTCTGTGCCGACGATGGCGCGACCGATCTGCTTGCCGACCGCGGTCGAGCCGGTGAACGCGACCTTGTCGACGTCGGGATGGCTGACCAGCGCGAGACCGATCTCGCCCGGGCCGGTGATGATGTTGACCACACCGGGTGGCAGCTCGGCTTGACGCACGACGTCGGCAAAGAAGAGCGCGCTGAGCGGCGTCGAGCTGGCCGGCTTGAGCACGACCGTGTTGCCGGCGGCGAGTGCCGGAGCGATCTTCCAGGCCAGCATCAGCAGCGGGAAGTTCCACGGAATGACCTGCGCGGCTACGCCCAGCGGCCGCGGGTTGCGCCCCGGGAACGCGTACTCGAGCTTGTCCGCCCAACCCGCGTAGTACCAGAAGTGCGAGGCGGCGAGCGGCACGTCGACGTCGCGTGACTCCTTGATCGGCTTGCCGCCATCGAGCGACTCGAGCACCGCGAACTCGCGACTGCGCTCCTGCAGGATGCGCGCGATGCGGAACAGGTACTTTGCCCGCTCGCGTCCGGGCAGTTCGCCCCACTCGCGTTTGTAGGCACGGCGCGCGACGGTGACCGCCTGGTTGACGTCTTCAACGGTCGCTCGCGCTATCTCGGCCAACGGCTCCTCGGTCGCCGGGTCCGTCGTGGTGAACCACTGTCCGCCGCGCGGAGCGACTTCCTTGCCGCCGATGAACAGGCCGTAGCGCGACTTGAGCTGGACGACATCGCGCGACTCCGGCGCCGGCGCGTACTCCCACGGGACGGGCTGACCGTCGCCCATGCCCCACGTCGCCGGCGAATCCGTGCCGCGACCCACGTCCGCCGACCGGCGACGGGTCACGAGCGCCCGGTTCGTGGCACTCTTCCCTCGAGAACCGCGTCGAGAATCAGTCACGGATTGAGATTACACCGTGCATCGCGGTTCTGGTAGCGAGATTCGGTGACTACTTACTCACCTATCAACCTCACGGACCCGGTACGTGGCCGTTTGCCGCTACGCTCACCTGCATGCGGCGCCTGGCTGAGACCCCTGAGCTGCTCGATGGACCGCTCGAGCCGGACCTGCTGGCGGGCAACCTGCGCGACCTTGCGCGCGTCAACCGCTGGCTCGGCGGAGCAAGCCTGTCCCTCCGGGCGCTTCGAATGTTCGCCACTCCCCATGAAGCACTGCGCGTCCTCGATGTTGGCACCGGCGACGCCGACCTTCCGAAGCAGCTCTTCCGGCGAGCGGCGTACTCCTCGACGCACCTCGAGCTCACGGCGATCGACATTCGAACAGAGATCGTCGAGCTGGCGCGCAGGAACGTTGGCCGCCATCCCATCACGGTCAAGCTCTCGTCGCCCGACCGGATCGATGAGCCGGACGGCTCATTCGAGGTCGTGCACGCCTCTCTCGTGCTCCATCACCTGGATCCCAGAGAGGCCGTCGCGTCGTTGCGCGAGATGGCGCGCGTCGCAACTCGCGCGGTGATCGTCAACGACCTCGAGCGCGGCCGCGTGTGGTGGTTGGGAGCGTGGCTGCTGACGCGGGTTGCCACCGGCAATCGGTACACGCGCAACGACGCGCCGCTTTCGGTGCGTCGTGCGTACCACTCGCACGAGGTCGAGCGTCTCGCCACCCACGCCGGGCTGAAGAAGGTGGCGCAATTCTGGGCGCGGCCCGGATACCGATACGCGCTGGTCTTCTCCAAACAGGACCAGGCAGGTGGCTGACGCTGCCGAGGTCGCCATCGTCGGTGGTGGACCCGCCGGCTCGGCGCTCGCGATCCGCCTCGCCCAGATGGGCATACGTACGCTGCTATTCGAGCGCCAGTTGGAGCCCGAGTGGCGCGCATGTGGCGTCTTCTCGTCGCCACTGACGCGTGATCGGATCGTGGACCTCGGCCTGGCGCCAAACGACGTGGCGACTCTCGCTCGGCCGATCTCGGCGCTGAGCCTCGAGACGCTCGGCGGCGCCGTGTGTCGTATCGACTATCTGCACGGACACGCCAACGGCTTCGACCGCGTGCGGCTCGATGGGGCGCTCCTGGACCTGGCCCGCGCTGCGGGCGCCGAAGTCCGCACGGCGACCGTCGTGCGCTCGATCGAGCTGCCCTCGAAGCCAGGTGAGTACGCGTGGCTCGACGTGTCGCCCACAGTCGCCGCTCACCGTGGCGACCGGCGCACGATCAAGGCGCGCGTTGTCGTTGGCGCCGATGGGTCCGGTTCGATCGTCGCCGGCAGTGCGGGCGTTCTTGGACGCCGAACCCACTTGAGAAAGATCGGCCTCACGTATCAGCAGGCTGACCCCGCGGCTGCGCCTGCCGGATACCCGATGGAGGGCCGATTCGTGTTCGGACGCGGCTGGTACGCCGGCATCGCGCCGGTGCCGGACGCGCGGGTGAACGTCGGCATGGTCCTGCCCATCGGCTGGATCTCACCGCCGCCGAGCATCATCGCCAAGCGGCTGGTCGGCAGGTTTCCCGGACCGCCAGACGAGTGGATGAGCGCGCCGATCACGGACGACTACCGTGCCGCGGGCACGCTCGAGCATCGCCCTGACCGTGTTTCCGGCGACGGCTTCCTGCTCGTCGGCGACGCCGCAGGCTTCATCGATCCGCTCAGCGGCGAGGGCCTGCATCGGGCGCTCGCCTCGAGCGAAATGGCGGCGGACGCCATCCGGAGCGGGCTCGCAGGCGACCGACGGGCGATGGAGGACTACGATCGACATCTGCGTTCCAGATTCCTGACCAAGGATGTCGTGTCTTGGGTCCTCCAGCTGTTCATCGCCCAGCCAGGCCTGCTCGACTACGCGCTGCGACGACTTTCACGCCGGGCACGCGAGAGGAAGACCTTGACGTTGGTGCTGACCGACCAGCTACGCGCTTCTCGAGCCCTGGATCCTCGATTCCTGCTTCGACTGCTCGCTCCGTGAACGCAACTCGAGTCGCCGCATACGCGCTGGTGCGCGACGAGCAGCGCATCCTTCTTGTGCGCATCGCGCCCGGCTATCCAGCGTCGGGACAGTGGACGCTACCCGGCGGCGGCGTGAATTTTGCCGAGGATCCGGTTGCAACCGTTGTTCGCGAGCTGGCCGAGGAGACCGGCCTGGTCGGCACGGTCGAAGGCCTCGCCTTCGTGCACTCCGGGTCCGGCGCGCGCGACGACGGAGGCGCGTGGCACGCGATCAGGATCGTCTACGACGTTGCGATCGTTGGCGGTGAGCTGCGCGACGAGCTCGACGAGTCGACCGACCGGGCGGCCTGGTTCACGCTCGGCGAGGCGCACGGACTGCCACTTGTCGATCTGGCGCGAGCCGCCTTGGATCATGACTCACGATCACGTGAAGACTGAGATCGCGATCGATGTCGCGGCAGTGCCGCGCGTCGTATTCGACCTTGCCCAGGACATCGAGCGCTGGCCCGAGTTGCTTCCGCACTATCGTTATGTGACCGTCCAGTCACTTAAGGATGGACGGATTCTGGCTCGAATGTCCGCACGAAGACCTGTCGGTCCGGTCGGAGTTCCCGTCGCGTGGCGGAGCGAGTACCGCTCGGACGATGCAGATCCCAGCGACCTGCGCCTTCATTTCCTTCACCGCGCCGGAGTTACGCGCGGCATGCGCGTCACGTGGCGGATTCGGCCGTCGAGTGGCGGAAGCCGGGTGACGATCGAGCACGACTTTGTGCGCCCGCTGCCACTGCTCGGCCCTGACTTCATCCCGCAGGTCGTGGACCGACTCTTCGTGAGGCCGATCGCCGGCCGAACGCTGGCGACCTTCAAGCAGCTGGCCGAGGCACAGGAGCAGTGAGGGGACGCGACCGCGAGGTGTGGATCACCGGCCTCGGAATCGTCACTCCGATCGGCATCGGACTTGATGGCTTCTGGGCGGGCCTCCACGCGGGCAAGTCGGCCGTGAAGCGGATCGATCGGTTCGACCCGTCGGCGTTTCGATCCCAGGTCGCGGCCCAGATCGACGACTTCGAGCCGACCGACCACATGGATCCCAAGGCTGCCCGCCAGACCGACCGCTTCAGCCAGTTCGCGCTTGCCGCCGGACGGCTGGCCCTCGCCGATGCGCAGCTCGAAATTGGCGCACGCAACTCGCCGCGCGGCGACCGGTTCGCGGTCTACATCGGGTCGGCGCTGGGTGGCATCGCCTACGCCGAGGAGCAGCACGTGCGCTACATGGAGCGCGGCATCCGTACGGTCGCGCCGAACCTGGCGCTGGCCGTGTTCGGTGGCGCCGCGCCGGCCAATGTTGGAATAGCGCTCGGCCTCCACGGTCCGATCCTCTCGACGGCCAACTCGTGCGCCGCCGGTGCGGTGGCAATCGGCGAGGCGCTGCGATTGGTGCGCTCCGGTGCCGCAGACGCTGCGCTTGCGGGCGGCGTGGAGGTGCCGCTCAGCCCGCTCGCCTTCGGGGCATTCGACATCATCCGGGCACTCGGCGCCGGGCACAACGATCAGCCGCAGGACGCCGCGCGGCCCTTCGATGCCGGCAGGGACGGTTTCGTGCTCGGCGAAGGCGCCGCGCTGCTCGTGCTCGAAGCCCGCGACGTGGCAGAGAAGCGCGGCGCAACGCCATACGCCGAGCTGCGTGGCTACGCGGCGACGAGCGACGCGTTCCATATGGTCCAGCCACGGCCAGACGGCGTCCAGGCAGCACGTGCCGCGCGACTGGCGCTCGCCGACGGGCGCATGAAGGCGGCCGACGTCGACTACGTCAACGCTCATGCCTCGTCCACACCGCTCGGCGACGCGGTCGAGGCGCGCGCCATCGCACGGGCACTCGGGGCGCGCGCGAGCAAGGTCGCGGTGAGCGGCACGAAGGCCTACTACGGCCATCCGCTGGGCGCGTCGGGTGCGATCGAGGCGTGCATCTGTGCCCTCGCCATCGCGCGCGGTTGGGCGCCGGGCACCGTCAACCTGTCCAATGTCGACCCAGAGGTGAGCCGCTACGTGCCCGGCGTTCGGGCCGAGCCGCTCGAGGGCAAAATAGCCGGCGTGCTGTCTACTTCGTTCGGCTTCGGCGGTCTCAACGCCGCGCTCGCGTTCCACGCCACGCGGTGAGCGACCACCTGCCCTTTCTGGGCGAGCGCGTCCTACTGCGCGACGTAACGCTCGATGACGCCGACCTGCTCGATGAATGGAATCGGGACATGGAGGTCGGCGGTTTCAACGATTTCGGCCCGCGCGAGCCGATCCCGCGCGAGCCGCTCGCCAGCGGGCCGCTGCGCAACGACCGCAACGGCAGTCTCATCGTCGAGCTGCTCGAAACCGGAGAGCCAATCGGCACAGTCGGCTGGCGTCGCATTCTGGTCTACGGGCCGAGCCCGTTCTCGGACGCGTGGCAGATCGGTATCGAGATCGTCGCTCACGCGCGAGGCAGGGGCCTGGGCACAGAAGCTCAGCGGCTTCTCGCCGCCTACCTGTTCGCGGCCACCGACCTCAATCGAGTCGAGGCTTCGACCGACATCGAGAACGTCGCCGAGCAGCGATCACTCGAGAAGGCGGGCTACAGGCGTGAGGGCGTCGCGCGCGGGAGCCAGTTCCGCGGCGGCTCTTATCACGACCTCGTCTACTACTCGCGGCTGCGCAGCGACTGATCGCACAGGCGCGCCGACGGTCGGCGAGCCGGCGAGTCGGCAGGTCGGCGCGCGCGCTCGGCCCCGGGCTATGCCGCGCTACTGTGCGGGCCGCAGCACGAGGAATGCGTCCACGTCGAAAAGCGGGGTCGCCGGCGTCCCGGCGTTTGTCGCGCGGATCGTCCGTGCACCGGACGCAGGGGCCAGCGGCGAGACGAACACAATTCGACGCACGTCGGCCGCCGATGCAGTCGTTGGAACCGTGACCGGTGACTGGCCGTTCAGGCTGACATGAGCAGGCCCCTTGCGCGGCCCGACCTGGCTGATCAGCGCGACCTGAAGGCCCTGGTACGCGAGCTCCATCCACGCTCCGGTTGCCGCGCTCTGCCGAAACGCGCCGCCGATCGCCTTCGACGATGACTTGCGCGTCCAGCCGCCACCCCGTCTGACGGCGGCGTGGCCATCGTCGTAGAGCGTCAGCCGTAACCGCTCGCTCTCCACCCACTGGCTGACGTTTCCCCACTCGTCGGTTGCGCGGACGCGCACGCGGAATCCGCTCCCATACGGAACAAGGATGCTCGCCGCCGATGCCGCGGGCGAGCCGATTGACACGTGATTCCAGCTGCCCGAGCCAACCTGCATCTCGACGTCGGTGTCGGACACTGTCGAGGCGTCCGTCGCCGACCAGGCGACACCGATGGAAGCCGTCTGCTTGCCCGCCTTTCCTGCGCTGATCGACACGTCCGGCGAGCTGACTTCGGGCGGGTCTGAATCGGGTCCTGGGGCGCCTTCGACTACAACCTGCAGCGCGTTCACGACAGGGCGGAGTTCCCCGGGTGGCGTCTGGAGTCCGGAAACGAGCGAGACCTCGTTCTGCCAGGGATGACGCACCGCCATCTGGGTCGACTGGCCGCCGTCGAGATTCACGGCGTCGACCGCTCCGAGTGAGACCATCAGTGATGCCATCTCGGGCAGCGTCATGCCGCCCGAGGAGTCGACGTTGCCGTCGTCCGCGGTGAGCATGACGAGACTGCCGTCGGCGCGGATCCCGACCGCCGATCGTGGGTGATAGCCGCCCCGCTTCGGGGTCACGTCCTGGCCGTCGGCGACGAGCGGGTTGCGACCGCCGACGGAATCGACGACGTTTGACCAGGCGGGGTCGATCGACAGATTTAGTTCGATAACGTCGCCGACGGCCAGCGAAGCGAACGGCGCAGCGGCGCCGTCGGCGACTGACAGTACGACTTGTCCGGCGTCGATCGGGGTGTTCCCGTCCGGATTGACCGCGACGACCGTGCCACTGTGCGTCCCTGAGACGGCGAGCGGGAGATCGAATCCCTCGATCACGTACTCGACGCCAGCGTCGTTCGTCCACGTGCGCGAGTCGTACCGCGGCGTGTACAGCACGACCTCGCTCTCGTTCCGGCGCTGGTTGATCCGATGAACCGCGTGCTGGACGTTGCCCGGCAGCGACAGGTCCATACCGAAGGTCGGGCTGCCGATCATCGGGACGTCATTCCCATCGACCCCGAAGGCGAGTAGCTGACTCGTTCCGGCGACCGGTGCGCCGGCATTGATCAGCTCTCCATCGCTCACGTTGAGGCCCTGGCCCGTGCCGCCGATCGGAGCGCCATCTGGTGCGTTCAGGTAGAAGAACGTGCTGCCATTGATCGTCGCCACGACCTCGCGCTCGTCCGTCGTGTAGTCGCCCGCCTGGTCGGTGACGAAGGCCACGTTCGTCGCCACGCCGTTGGCCGCCGAGAGGCGCACGTTCAGCTCGTCGCGATCCATGTCGACCGAAACCACGTTCACGTGGTGGGTATGCGAATGGGCGACCAGCGTTCCGTTTTCGTATCGGACGCCGGGCGCGAGGTTCGCCGTCGTGCTCGGCTGGTAGGGCGTGGTTATGGCGCCGTACGTCGCTGCCGGAGCGAGTGCCAGCAGCAGAACAGCCATCAACCCGAGCGCGATCGAAAGCCGCATCGAAATTCTGGTCCCCTCCCCCACGCAGCCTGGCCGCAGGTAAGCAGCCTAGCCGCAGGTCAGTCGATCGTGAAGTAGTCAGCTCCCTGG
>DASQLS010000266.1:0-2999 GCA_035629915.1 Candidatus Limnocylindrales bacterium
CTGACGCTACGGGCGACCGACTACGACTCGACCGGCATGCAGTTCGCGGGCAGCGAGGCGTACAGGCTGGGTCTCGAGCTCGCGGAGGTCGAGTCAGCCTTCACGGCCGCCGAGCTGCGCGCCTTCGACGAGCGCGCCACCGCGCTGAACGCAAAGCAACGAGGTGATCAGGCCGCGCTCTATTTCCGCGCACCTGACTGACAATCTCGATCGGCGCGCGGACCTCGACGCATGCAGAGCTGATCACGATAATGCGAGCGCACCACGGCGACGTGCAGGGGCTCGCCAAGCGGAGGGATCTCTTTTTATGCGCGGGCGGCACCTGACCTCATTGCTCATCACCAGCCTGGCAGGCTTCATGATCGCGGCCTGTTCGAGCGCGCCGGCAGCACCGTCGAGCGGAGTCGGCGCGGCGGCCGAGCAGGCCCGCACGTTCCACACGATCGCTACCCAGGACACGTACGGCAACTACGGCGAGCAGTTCACTGCGTTCTGCCAGGCCACGTTCGACTTCGACTGCAACCGGGAGGGCCGCGACCTGACCGAGGGGAGCATGAGCTCGGCCGAGGAGATCCAGCGTTGGGAGGCCGAGAAGAACAACCCGCAGTCGGTCGTCGCCGACATCGGCATCCTGTTCATCCCGCAGGGCGAGGAGGTTGGCGTTCTGGCCGACTACGAGCCGCCCAACGCGAGCCTGCTGCCGGCCGACTTGCACGGCCCGGGCTGGGTGGCCACGTTTACCGGCGTCCCGACGATGATGGTCAACCTCGACGCGCTCGAGTCGCGCGGCCTGCCAACGCCCGAGAGCTGGGAAGACCTGACCGACCCCGCCTATGCCGGACTGGTCGGCCTCGGCCGCATCGGCGTAAGCGGCAGTGCCACCTGGGCCTTCGTGGCCATGAACCTGGCCGCCGGTGGAACCCTCGACAACTGGCAGCCGGGCATCGATTACGGGCGGCGGCTACTGCCCAACATCACCCAGCAAGCTTCGCTCGATACCTTCGAACGAGGTGAGGTACCCATCTCCGTCCGCTACGACTTCAACCAGGCGCCGTGGTTCGCCGACCTGGATGAACGGGGCGTCAACTACCGGATGATCGTGCCCAGCGACGGGTCGGTCTTCGCGCCCTCAACGCTGATGCTCAACCGCTACGACACGGCGCACGCCGAGTTCGGCCAGCTGTTCATGGACTGGGTGCTGACCGACGAGGCGCAGGTCATCTTCGCCAAGTACGGCGCGCGCCCGATCCGTTCGGTCGTCGGCGACGACCGGATCGTTGTGCCCGAGGAAGCGCGCGCCAATTGGCTTCCCGACGAGGAGTACGCGAACGTCCAGACCGTGGACTGGCGAGCGATCGACTCCGACGAGCTGCTCGAAATCTGGGAGAACCAAGTAGCAACTGGTGGCTGAGCTCACAGCGGAGAACGCAACACGCCCGGCGCGGCCGGTCCGGACCGGGATCGTGCGCCGCTGGCTGGCCGACTGGGGAGTTGCCCTGCCGCTCATCGTCGTCGTCCTGGTCGCGTTGGTCGCGCCGATCGGAATGCTCCTGGCACGCTCGTTTCTGCCAGTCGACGGCGGCGTCGGCTTCTCAGCCTGGGAGCGCGTCCTGGGTCAATCCATCAACCAGCGAGCGATCGTCACCAGCCTCCAGCTCGGCTTAACCTGCGCCACGATCAGCGTCATCGTCGGCACTCCCATCGCGTGGCTGATCAGCCGCATGGTGACCGGCAATCGCGCTGCATGGCTGGGGCTGCTCAACGTGGCCGCCCACTTCGGCGGCATCGGCCTCGCGTTCGCCTACATCGCCACGCTCGGCTCGCTGGGCATGGTCACGCTCCTGCTGCGCGACCTCGGCGCTCCGTTCACGCCGCCGGCGCGCGACTCGTTCGCGGCCCTCGTCATCGCCTATGAGCACGCCAACATCCCGCTCTACGTGCTGCTGCTGGTGCCGGCGATGGCCATGCTGCGCGACGAGTGGGCGGAGGCCGCTGCCGCCTCGTCGGCCACGCGCTGGCAGTTCTGGCGGCGCATCGGCCTGCCCGTCCTGGCGCCGTTCATCGGCGCCGGCTTCGTGCTCGCGTTCACCTGGTCGATCGGCATCTTCGGCATTGCCTATGCCCTGGCCGGGCAGTCCGCGGCCCTCCCCATCCAGCTGATCACGCTCCAGATCGGCCAGGCTTTGTCCGATGACGCGGTGCGCGGGCCGGAACGCGCCGCGGTCCTGTCGGTGCTGCTCATCACCGTCGCCATCGTGGCCCTGCTCATCTACCGCCGACTGCTGTCGCGCGGCACACGCTGGCTAACGGGCGGCTCGCTGGCGGTCGACCCCGCCCAGCGTCCACGACGCGCGTCGGGCGGCAAGTCGCGCGTGGCCGCCATCGTCCTGTTCGGCGCCTTCGCGATCTACCTGTGCCTGCCGATCATCGCCGTCGCCCTCTATTCGGTGGCGACGCGCTGGACGGCCAACGTGCTGCCCGACGGCTACACGCTCGATCACTGGATCGAGACGTTCAGCAGCCCGCGCGTGCTGTCGGCCTTCACCACGTCCCTGGTCACCGGCATCTGGACGACCGTGCTCGTGCTCCTACTGACCGTGCCCGCCGTGTACTGGGCGCGAACTCGCAATCCGCGCATCCGGCCGGTGCTCGAGAGCGCGGCGGTGATCCCGTTTGCCCTCCCCTTCGTGGTCATCGGCTTCGCGCTGCTCCACTTCAGCGGCCTCGTCATGCCGCGCCTTCAGGGCACGTACCCGTTGCTCGTCCTCGCCTACGTGGCGGTCAGCTTCCCGTTCGCCTACTGGGCAATCGACAACGCCATGGCCGCGGCCGACGTGCGCCGGTTGAGCGACGTAGCGGCGGCGTGCGGCGCATCCCAGTGGCAGACCATCCGGCGCGTGATCCTGCCCAACATCCGGACCGGCATCACCACCGCGGCGATTCTCGTTTTCGCACTCGCGATCGGCGAGTTCGCGCTGGTCAAGGTGCTCGCCTCGTCG
>DASQLS010000267.1:0-3465 GCA_035629915.1 Candidatus Limnocylindrales bacterium
GAGCAGCCCCATCGGCAGCGAGCGCAGCGCCCCGGGGCGCCAGGTGAGGCCGAACCCGATGCCCGCATCGAGGTGCGCGTCGCGGAGGCCGGTGCTCACGTCGTTGTAGGCGGGCTCGCGCTCGGTCACGTTGAAGTCGCCCATCACGACCACCTGCCGACCGAGCGCGATCTCGCGGTCGATCAGTGATCGGATCAGGGCGATGTCCGAGTCGCGCTTCGTCGCGTCGAGCGACACGGGTATGCCGGCCGGCGCGCGAATGCGCGCCGGCAGCGGATGAGCGACAAACACCGAGATCGGATCGCGACCCGCGGGCGCCACGTGGGCCACGATGTACGGCGGGTCTGACGAGCTTTCGAAGTCGACTATCGGATGCTGGCTGAGCAGGCCGATGCCGTGAACCGAGTAGTCGGGCGCCATCGCCCGGAACGGGTAGCGCGCGGACAGCTCTGGGTCGCCGGCCAGCATGTCGGCCGCCTCGGGTTGGAGCTCCTGCAGCCCGACGAGATCGGCGTCGATCGACGCCAGTCCCGCACGAACGCGCACTTCATCCGCCTGGCCGGCCAGCGCGTTCCAGGTGACGACGTCGAGCCGGCTGCCTTCGCTCGAGCCCGAAAACGAGAGCACGATCGGGCCGTAGTGGACCACGGTCACGAGAACGAGTGCGGCAACGACCGCCATCCGCCACGGCGCGCGACCGCGCAACGCGAAGGCGCCGGCGACGAGACCGGTCAGCACGATAAACGGCTCCATCACCTGGGTCAGCGCCAGCACTCCGCTGCGCTGCGGCACCAGGATGTGGATTGCCAGCAGGATCAGGACCGCGGCGACCCACGCGCCGCAGATGGCGGCCAGTCGGCCGCTCAACGGATCGCGACCAGACGGCCGCTCAAGCGGCGCGGAAGGGAGCGTCTACGGGGCGGCACACCTTGCACGCGCGGTAGCCGGCCCGCCGCGCCTCATCGGCGGAGTGCCACTTGACCAGGTGGCGGGCCGTGGTCCGGCGCGCGTTGCGGCAGGACGGATAGCAATAGATGTGCGTCGTGTCGGAGCCGGTGAACCGGACGCCGGCCGACGGCAGCCGCTCGAGCTCGCTCGTGTCGAGGCCCTCCGACTCGAGGATCTCGCGCTTGGCCGTCGGGCCGCCGGCGCCGTAGTTGCCGATGCGTCCGTCACTGCGCACGACGCGGTGGCAGGGGATGACGAACGGAATCGGGTTGCGTGCCAGCGCGTTGCCCACCGCGCGGACGGCCAGTGGCCGGCCCAGTTCAGCCGCGACCCACGAGTAGGGGCGCACCTCGCCGCGCGGGATCTCGAGCGTCTTGAGCAGCACCTGGCGCTCGAAGTCGGGCAGCTGGTGGAGGTCGACCGGCACTTTCGCGGCGCTGCTGCGGCTGCGTCCCCAGACACGCGCGTCGATCACTCGCTCGATCAGCTGTGGCGCGCGGTCGATTCGACGCACGGGCCGGCCGAAGGTCGTCCTGAACGTCTCTTCGAAGTCGCCCGCATCGTGCTGATCGGCACGCTCGACGAGCGAGATGCCGGCGCGGCCGAAGGCGACGAAGAGCGGTCCGATCGGGCCGTCGACCTCGACGTAAGCGTCAACCAGCCCGAGCTCGCCGAGCACGGCGTCCGCCAGACCGGCCGGAGCCGGCTCGCGCAGCGTGGCCAACCCACGCGCCACGACCTGGTCCTCGGCGCTGCTCGCATCGGTTTGCATGTTCATCAGACTGCCTCCTGGCGCGTCATGTTGCGTTGCTCAGCGTCATAGGCGGCGCGCAGCTGCTGCGTTCCGCGGTGCACGTCCGATTTGACGCTGCCAATCGGACGGCCGAGCGTCTCGGCGATCTCCGCGTAGGACAGTCCGTCCACGTGACGAAGCGCCACCGCAAGCCGGTAGCGATCTGGTAGCCCAGCCAGCAGGCGCTTCCACATCGCCCGCTCATCCCGCCGCTCGGCGATCCGTGGCGGATCTTCGGTCGCAGCGGTGAGCCGGTCGTGGTGCTCGGTCACATCCTCCGTCGGCTTGCGCGCGCGAACGTGGTTGCGCGCCGCGTTCAGTGCGATGCGCGCCAGCCACGGCCGTGGTCGCAATTCGCGCACCCTTTCGGCTGGGTACCGACGGAGCGCCCGGTAGGCGCGGATGAACGCGTCCTGGAACACATCCTGTGCGCCCGCTTGGTCGCCGACGACGCGCAGCGCCACGCCGAACACGAGGTCCTGGTGGGCCGACATCAGCTCGGCGAACGTGCCATCGAGATCGATTGCCAGCCGGGCACAAAGGTCATCCGGCGCGGTCACTGTCATGTACACGCTGAGATAAACACAGCCAGCGCCCGAATGGTTGCGAACTCGCTAGCGGAGGAGAAAGCCCTCGCCGAGCGGGTCGCGGCTGTCGACGATCAACGTCGAATAGCCGATCACGTAGGCGGAGCCGGCAACGCTCGTGCTGACCGCGGGATACGGCCCGAGTGCCGTCTCAGCCTCGATTCGACCGAAGAAGTGCTCGCCGGTGATGCCGGCGTTGACGATTTCCTGGCCGACCTTGACGCGGTTGCGGGCGTGCAGCATGGCCAGGATCGCGCTCGTGCCGGAGCCGCACGGCGATCGATCGAGCTCGGCATCCGCGAACACGGTCGCGTTCCGGATGTGAGCGTTACCCGCGCGGCCGTCGGGCGACGTGCGCGGGTCGTAGTCGATGATGATCGTGCCGTAGACGAATCCGAGATCCGAGTCTGTTGGATGCGACGGCGAATGATCGCGTCGCAGCACCTCGGTGATCGCCGCGCCGGCCTGACGAAGGGCCTCGGCTTGATCGGGCACTACTCGCAGACCAAGCTCGGCCGCGTTGACGACGCCGTAGTAGGCGCCGCCGAATGCGAGGTCGACGCTCAACGCTCCGAACTGCGCTGCCGCCCCGTTCAGCTCGACGCCGTCCGGCCGTACGGCGAGCGACTGCGCGGCGACATACGAAGGGACGTTGGTGAAGCGGACGCCGTCGACCGCCCAGCTGCCGTCGTCGAGCTGCCGCGTGGCCGCGTTGGCGGCGACGATGCCTGCCGGCACTTCGTAGCGGATGGTCGTCACCGGCTCGGTGGCCGGGTAGAGGCCTTCCTCGATCAGTCCCGTCGTGATGGCGATGATGCCGTGGCCGCACATCGTGCTGTAACCCTCGTTGTGCATGAACAGCACGCACATGTCGGCGTAGTCGTTGTGTGGCGGTAGCAGGATCGCTCCGTACATGTCGCGGTGGCCGCGCGGCTCCTGGACGATCGCGCGGCGAATGTGGTCGGCGTTCTCCTCGACCCAGCGGCGTCGCTCGAGGACGGGCAGGTTGGGCACCTCCGGGAAGCCGCTGCGGATCAGGCGCAGCGGTTCGCCGGCGGTGTGGAGGTCCATCGTCTGGATCGTGAGTCGGTCCTCACGCTGGGAGTCCGTCGTGTCATCCGCGATGAAGGCGGGCTC
>DASQLS010000268.1:0-4605 GCA_035629915.1 Candidatus Limnocylindrales bacterium
TCGAGGGCTGTGACCTGGATTCGGGTGTCGTGGGCAGCGGCATCGCGCAGGAAGTCAAGCGAGCCGTCGGTCGACCCGTTGTCCACCACCTGTAGCTCCAGGCGTCCCATCTTCTGGCGCAGGACGGACATGACGCAGCCCCACAGCCAATGCATGCCGTTGTAGGTGACGAGCGAAACCGTGACGCGCGGTGTCACGTGGGCGTTTCCTTTGGGCGGAATGGGTCGAGCCAGGCGATCGTCAGCACTACAGCGCCTATTCCAACCGATCCGACCATGTACGGGTTGGTCGCGCTGACAACCAGCACCGACGCGAGGATGGCCAGCGGAACGACAGCTTCACGAGTGCTGACGCCAAGCGCGCCGGCGAGGCGGCCATTCAGGACGCGCCAGCTGTCAATCAGCAGGCGGATCGGCAGGGACAGGAACAGCGCCAGTCCGAGAAAACCCAGCTTGAAGGCACGGTCGAAGTAGGTGATCTCGTAGGTGAAGCCGGTGCCGAAGACGTAGTCGGGCACGACGGCGCCCAGGCCCCAGCCGGTCAGCGGGCGCTGGATGGTGTGCCACAGGAGGACGGCTGCCTGGTAGATCTTGACCAGGTTCGAGCCCATCCCGCCCCCGATTCCGAACAGGGCGACGACCAGGAAGGCCGCAATCCCGATTCCCAAAGCGACCGTCACCAGGCGTCGATTTCTATCGGCCAGCACGCTCGACGCGTTCTCGCGGCCGAAGATCAGCACGACCGACGCGGCGATCACGGCACCCAGCCAGAAGCCGCGCGTGAAGCTGACGAAAAGCGCGATAAGCAGAATGGCAAGCGCGGCCCACAGCCACGCACGATGCCGATTGCGCATCAGCTCCCAGATCGCGATGGCAACGCCCACCTGGAGGAACAGGCCGCTCGCAAAGTAGACGCGAATCCCGGCCACGCCGGCATCGATGCGGCCGCCCATGTCGAACGTCCAGGTGAAGACCACCTGCAGCTCTCGGTGCGCGACAGCACCGCTCGCCAGCAGAGCGACCACAAGCACCGTCAGCGCGGCACCGATGACGCTCGAAATCAGGATCCATCGCCGCAGCCATCCAAGTTCGCCGCGCAGTGCGACTGCGGCGAGGATCACGGCAAAGCCAAAGAAGAGGAAGCCGTCGCCGTCGGCGACTGCGTTGGCCAGGCCGTTGCCGTTGAAGACGCCGAGCGGGATCCAGATTGCCGGGATCAGGATCGCGATCGCCAGTGCGTGGACGGTGTACCTGCCCAGGGCGAGCACGCCGTCACGCGCCTGGCGGGCGAGCACCAGGACGCTCACCAGCCCGACGATGACGTCGAGCAGCATCCGACCTGACACTCCGGCAGGCAGAACGGTCCAGCGGCCGGATGCGCCACCGACGATCAGCTCGAGCACGCATATCGCGACGGCGAGGCGGAGGTCGGCCACGGCGAGGGCGGTGAAGGTGACCGCAAGCGCGACCTGGTTGATGAGCTGGACGTTGCTCGGCGCGCCGTTCGCGTGAAGCCCCACGGCCACCGCGATCTCGACCGCCACGAGCGCCAGCAGGCCCATTCGGGCAATCGTCAGCGGCTGCTCGAAGGTCGGATATAGTGCGCCACGCCTGATCACCCGGCCGAGTATAGGCAGCGATCCGTGCGCAAACGGGGGAGCAGTTGTTGCACCGTGCCCGACCCGACGTCAGTGCCGTGGTCGTCCATTTCGAGACGCCGGATGTCCTTGCCCGCTGCCTCGACGCGCTACGCGCGAGCGCCGGCGTCGCGCTCGAGGCGATCGTGGTCGACAACGCTTCGCCGGGTTTCGCGATTGACCAGGTCGAACGTCACTTCCCCGGCGCTCGCGCGATCGCCAACCAGACGAACGAAGGCTTTGCCGTAGCGGCCAACCAGGGCCTGCGCGTCGGTCGCGGCCGCTACCTGCTGCTGCTCAATGCCGACACTATCGTCGAGCCGGACACGATCGCCAAGCTCGTCGCATACCTCGACGAGCATCCACGCGTCGGCTGTGCCACGGCGCGTCTCAACCTCGAGGACGGCAGCCTGGACCTGGCGTGCCGGCGCCTCTTCCCGACGCCCGAGCGTGCGCTCTACCGCATGTCCATGCTGTCGCGCCTCTTTCCGCGCAGCCAGACGTTCGCCCAGTACAACCTGACCTATCTGCCCGAGGATCGCGAGACGGAGATCGATGCTCCGTGTGGGGCGTTCATGATGGTCCGCGCCGAGATCCGCGAGTCGGTCGGGCTGCTCGATGAGCGCTACTTCATGTACGGCGAGGACCTCGACTGGGCGTATCGCATCAAGCGCGCCGGCTGGAAGAACGTGTACTACCCGGAGGCCGTGGCACTCCACCTCAAGGGCGCCTCGTCGGCGCACAATCGACCGCGTTCGATCCGTGCCTTCTATGAGGCGATGCGCATCTTTTACGGGCAGCACTACGCGAGCCGCTACCCTCGGTTGCTGTCATGGCTGATCTATCGGGCGATCGACGTGCGTGAACGAGTTGAGCTGCTGGCGGCACGGGCATGAAGGGCCTGATCCTTGCCGGCGGCACCGCCACGCGCCTCGGCAACCTGTCGCGGGTAACTAACAAACATCTGTTGCCGGTGTACGACCGGCCGATGATCTACTACCCGATCGACACTCTGCGCGGGATGGGGATCCGCGAGGTGATGGTCATTCTCGGCGGCCGGAGCATCGGCGACATCGTCGAGCTGCTCGCCGACGGAAGCGAGTTCGGCCTCGACCTGACCTATCGCTACCAGCGCGAGGCGGCGGGCATCGCCCAAGCGATCGGCCTGGCGCGCGACTTCGTCGCCGGCGAGAGCTTCTGCGTCGTGCTCGGTGACAACGTTCTGCGTGGTCCCGAGCTGGCCGACGTCGCGACCGAGTTCGAGGCGGGTCCGTGGGGAGCGGGCACGCTCCTGTATCGCGTGCCGGATCCCGAGCGTTTCGGTGTCGCCGAGCTGTCCGACGACGGCACGATCGTGGGCTTCGAGGAGAAGCCGGCTCATCCCAAGAGTGACCTGATCCCGATCGGCGTATACCTGCTCCGACCCGACGCGTTCGATGTCATAGGCCACCTGTCGCCTTCGGCGCGCGGCGAGCTCGAGATCACCGACGTGCTGAACCACTACATCCCCGACGGCCGCCTCTTCTGGCGCGAGTACTCGGGCCACTGGTCGGACGCCGGAACGATCGAATCGCTTCATCATGCCGCGGCGCTGGCGGCCGAGTCGATGTCGGAGCACGAGCCCGCGTGACGTCGAGGTCCGTGCGGTGGGGCTGATGAAGTGAGGCTGCTGGTAACCGGCGGCGCCGGCTTCATCGGCAGCTGCTTCGTCCGTCGCCGGCTGGCGGCGACGGACGACACGATCGTCGTCGTCGACAAGCTGACCTACGCCGGCAATCGCGCCAATCTCGCCGCGTGCGAGAACGATCCGGCGCTAGCGAGTCGCCTCGAGTTCGTGCGCGGCGACATCTGCGACGGCGGTCTTGTGCGTGACCTGATCGCCGAGTCGGATGCGGTGGTCAACTTCGCCGCCGAATCGCACGTCGACCGTTCGATCATCGATGCGGAGGCATTTCTGCGCACCGGGGTCATCGGCGTCCACGTGCTGCTCGAGACGATCCGATCGCTGGCCGACCGCCGATCGATTCGCTTCGTCCAGGTCTCGACCGACGAGGTCTACGGCGAAGTGACCGACGGCCTGAGCGGCGAGGACGATCCGCTCCGGCCGCGCAGCCCGTACGCGTCGGCCAAGGCGGCCGGCGAGCTGCTGGTCAGCGCCTATCACGTCACGCACGGCACCGACGGGGTTATCTCGCGCGGCTCCAACACGTACGGGCCGTACCAGCATCCCGAGAAGGTCATCCCACTCTTCGTCACCAATGCGCTCGAGGATTTGCCACTGCCGCTCTACGGCGACGGCCGCCAGCAGCGCGACTGGCTGTATGTCGATGACCACGCCGACGCGGTCGGCCACCTGCTCGACCACGGCCGGAGCGGCGAGACGTACAACGTCGCCGGCACGGGTCACCTGACCAACCGAGATGTGGCCGCGGCGATCCTGGAGCGGCTGGACAAGCCGTGGTCGCTCGTACGCAGCGTGCCCGATCGGCCCGGTCACGACGCGCGCTACGCGATGGATGGATCGAAGCTCGCCGCGCTCGGCTGGCAGCCCACGGTTTCGTTCGAGAGCGGCCTGGCCGACACGATCGACTGGTTCCGCGCCAACGCCGACTGGTGGCGCGACGCCAAGTCCGGCGAATGGGCCGACTACTACGAAGACCAGTACGGGTGGCGACTGGCCGAGTCAGTCGAGGCCTGAGCGTGGCCGGACCCGTCGCGGTCACCGGTGCTCGTGGGCGACTCGGCCGCGCCGTGGCCGACGAGCTGACGCGTCGGGGCACTTCGTTCGTGTCATGGACGCGGCCCGACTATGACCTTGACGATGCCGCGGCCGCGGCGCGGGTGATCGAGCGCGACGGGCCGGAGCTGGTCATCCATTGCGCGGCGTGGACCGATGTCGACGGCTGCGCGCGCAACCCGGATCTCGCCGAGCGGCGCAACGCGGCCGCTGCCGGCGAGCTCGCCGCAGC